>CALMFL010000172.1 GCA_937862595.1 uncultured Fidelibacterota bacterium | reverse complement strand
CCCGTGGTTTTCAAGACTGAAGGTCGTTTTGTCGATGATCGTTCTTGCCGCGGGTATTCTGATGCTGAAACCCGCATCTGCAGACAGTGCGGCCCTGAACTGGGAAGCCTATTCTCCCGAACGGATCACGATCGCGGCTGCGGAAAACAAGCCCGTGATGATCGACTTTTATGCCGACTGGTGCAATCCCTGCAAAGAATTGGAACATATTACCTTCGCCGATCCCGGGGTGCGGAAACTGCTGGGCGACGTTGTCCTTCTGAAAGTCGACGTGACCCGGTCCACCGCAAGCTCGCAATCGATCATGGACCGCTACGGGATCGTGGGTGTTCCGACGATCGTGTTTATCGACGATACAGGGACGGAACGCCGGGATCTGCGGCTGAACGGATTTGAAAAACCGGCGGCCTTCGCAGCGCGCCTGGAAAACATCCTTTTAAAATAAGGCGCCGCCGCCGAAAGGTCGGCAATTAAACATTTGATTCTTATTTGTTTTATCGATAAATTAAAAACTTATGTTAAGATTGCACTATCATAACGAAAAACTGCGATGGATCTTCCAGCGGGTTACCGGACTTCAGTTGCTGCTCTGTGCCGGCATTCATATCTGGGTGTTCTTTTTTATTCTTGAAAGGCCGCTGAGTTACGAAACGATCCATGCGGTTCTTTCCCATCCCGTCTGGCTGGTCTTTTATTCCGTCTTCCTGTTTTTGGGTATATATCACGGATTTAGCGGGTTGTGGACGGTTCTGACGGACCGCAACCCCTCCAATACGGTGAAGCGCACCTTGAAGATCATCCTGATCTCGCTGGGGGCGATCTTCATGGTTCTCGGCGAATGGAACCTGATCATGTTGAGCGTATGATGAAAAAGAACAATGTATTGAACCATTACAGAATGAATCTCCAATTGGGGATGTTCGCGTTTATTATGCACCGGATAACGGGTATCATGCTGCTCGTGTGCGGGGTCTTTTATCTGGTCTCCCTGAGCGTCATCCATTTCGGGACCGAAGCCTTTGACGCCATGCTGGTCATCTACGATCTTCCGGTGTTCCATGCAATCGGCTCGGTCTTTGTGATCGCGCTGTTCTGGCATGCCCTGAACGGTCTCAGGATCCTCATCATCGACACACTCAATGCGGTCTACATGCAAAGGGCGCTCACGATCATTGTGATCGTGCTGTTTGCCGCGGGGACCCTTTTTTATCTTATGCATATTTTTCCCGGATGGATCAGGCTATGAGAGAATACGACGTGATCATTGTCGGTGCCGGAATGGCCGGACTTCGGGCTGCCGTCGGAACGGTAAAACGCGGCCTGAAAGTCGCGGTGATCACCAAAGTGCATCCCTTGCGTTCCCATAGTGTTGCCGCCTCCGGGGGCATCAATGCGGTCTTGCCCCAAAACGGAGAAGCGCAACAGCCCTCCGATTCCATTGAACAGCATTATCGTGACACCCTTGAGTGCGGCTATAGCCTGTCCGAACCGGAAGCGGTGGAGATCATGGTTTCCCGCGCTCCGGGCATGATCCGGGAAATGGAGCGCTGGGGCTGCCTGTTCTCGCGGGAGAAAGACAACCGGATCGCAGTCCGGAACATGGGCGGCGCGACATTCCCCCGGACCGTTTACGCCTCGGATAAAACGGGTCACGTGATGATGAACACCCTGTACGAACAATGCGTCCGCCTGAGGCAGAACAAACCCGATCAGCTGCGCTTTTTTGAAGAATGGTTCGTCACGAAACTGCTGGTCCTGAACAATACGGTTGCCGGGGTCGTGGCGCTTGAGATCGCTACCGGCAAAATGGAAATATTCAGCGCCAAAAGCGTCATCTGGGCAACGGGAGGAAGCGGCAGGGTTTACGGAAGCACATCGAACCCGCTGACGAATTCCGGATGGGGGCTTGCGGTCCCGCTCTATGCCGGCGCGGCCCTGATGGACATTGAATTCGTTCAATTCCACCCGACGCAGTTGTCGGGCACCCACATCCTTATCACCGAAGCCGCAAGGGGAGAGGGGGCGGTGCTGCTGAATCTCAAGGGAGAGCGGTTTCTGGGATCGTACGAAGATTCAAAACGGAACATGGAATTATCCTCACGGGATATCGTCAGCCGGAACATTCGAAGGGAGATCCTTGCCGGGCGGGGCGTTAATGCCGCCTGCGTTCATCTCGACATGCAGGTCATCGGATCCCGAAACATAAAAAACCGCCTTCCGGGAGTCCGGGAACTGTGCAAAACCTATGCCAATCTCGATCCGGTACGGCAGCTGATCCCCGTAACCCCCGGACAGCATTACACCATCGGCGGCATCCGTACGAATGAAAAGGCCGAGACGGAAATTAACGGATTTTTTGCCGCGGGGGAATGCGCCTGCGCGGGAATTCACGGCGCCAACAGAATGGGGGGCAATTCCCTGCTTGAGACCCTTGTGTTCGGCGAGATCGCCTCGTCGGGAGCTGCCGAATATATTTCACAAAAACATGTCCGGGTCCCGAACAAGCAGTACTTTGAAAATGCCTTTGAGGATGAAAAGAACAAGATCAGTGCCTTATTGGAACGCAAGGGCAAGACACGGCCTGCGGAGATCCGGGACAGGATGCAGGCCGCAATGGACGAATTCGCAGGAATTTACCGGGACGGCATGGGGCTTGTAGAGGCCGGCAAGATCATCAAGGAACTGAAGAACATTTACCGGGACGACCTGGGCGTGGACGGAAAAGAGCTGAGGGTGAATTACGGACTGATCGATGCGATCGAGCTCAGGGGGAGCCTGGATCTCGCGGATATCATCATTCAGGCGGCATTGAAAAGGAATGAAAGTATCGGCGTCCACTTCAGAAATGATTTCCCCAGCCGAAAAGGACGTCCGCGGCATTCCGTTGTCCGCCTGCAGAAGGGAAAGATCAGGATCCACTATCTGCCGGTCAGGGATAAGAAGAACCTGTTTGATCTGCTGCCGTCGGTGTGGAAGGCAAAGAGATGAAAGAAAAAATTTACAAGATAGCCGTTTTCCGCTTTGATCCGCTCAAGGACACCGCCCACCGTTTTGACCATTATACGGTCCCGGCTTCGAAGGCGAACACCGTTCTGGACGCCTTGATCTACATCCGTGACTATATCGACGGCACGCTCGCTTTCCGCGCATCCTGCCGCCAGGGCCGCTGCGGGTCCTGCGCCATGCATATCAACGGACGTTACGGACTGGCCTGCGAGGTCCGCCTTGTCCCGGGACAAAACAGGGTCCGGCCGCTGGGTCAGATGCCGATCATTAAAGACCTTATGGTCGATATGGAGCGGTTCTGGGAAAAGTATGAAGCGGTCAAACCCTATCTTGTACGCAAATCAAACGAGGCGGCGCAAACCTATGCCAACCGCCGAAAAATTGAAAAAACCGTTGATTGCATTCTGTGCGGAGCCTGTTTTTCAGCCTGCATGATGACCGGTGTCAATTCGGGATTTCACGGTCCTGCGGCCTTTGTGGTCATGAACCGTTTTTTACTCGATGACCGTGACGCTCTCAGAGACCAGCGTCTGGAGATCGTTAAGGGAGAGAACGGCGTATTCCGCTGCCACAGCATGTACAATTGCAACGAAGCCTGTCCGAAAAATATCAAGCCGGCCGAAAATATATTGGAAATAAAGAAGAATATCGATTAAATTTGCCTGATGTAAAAATAATCATTGAAGGAGTTGTTCTTGGAAAAATCCATCAGTCGCCAGATAGCGGAATTCGCGGTAAATTTGAACTATGAGGATCTGCCGGAAGACGTTGTTTTTGAAGTTAAACGATATCTTTATGATTCGATCGGATGCGCGTTGGGCAGCATGCATACCAAAGATGTAAATATCATGAAAGATATTTATTCGGATATGGGCGGTAAGGAAGAAGCGACGGTTTTCGGGTTCGGACTTAAGCTCCCCGCCGTCAACGCCGGTTTGCTGAATGCGCTGATGATCCGGTCGCTGGACTTCAATGATATCTACTGGAAAGAAGATCCCTCGCACCCCTCCGATATCATTCCGGCCGCCCTGGCAATGGCTGAACGCGTAAACGCCTCGATGAAGGACGTTATCGTCGCCATTGTGCTGGCCTATGAGTTTGAACAGCGGATGTGTGAATTCGCAAAACCCGGCGTCCGGGAGCGGAAATGGCATCATGCGACCCTGACCCAGTTCGTGTCGCCGATCGTCGCCGGTAAGATATTGGGTTTGAGCGTCGATCAGATGGTAAACGCCATCGGGATCAGCGCCTGTCACAATCACACCATCGGATGTCCGACCGCGGGGAAACTGACCATGATGAAGAACACGGTCGATCCGATGTCGACGCAGGCGGGGATCCTGGCCGCATTGATGGCGGAGAAGGGATACTCCGGCACGGAGGCGATCTTCGAAGGCAAGGAAGGGCTTATGGATGTTTTCGGTCCCGACTGGGATATTGATGCGCTGATCGGAGATCTCGGGAAAAAATTCAAGATCCTTGAATGTTCCATGAAGGCTTTCCCGACCGAAGCGCTGACCCATACCCACATTTCAGCCACGATCAAGATCATCAGCGAACAGGATATCCACTACCGGGATATTGAATCCGTGACGATCACGACCATCGCAAGAGCCTGCGATATTCTTTTTGATCCCCACAAATACCGTCCGAATTCCCGTGAAACCGCCGACCATAGCCTGCCGTACTGCGTCGCATGCGCCCTGGTCGACCGGCAGGTGACGACGCGCAGCTTCGACGATGAAAAAATCAAGGACCCCCGTATCTGGGAGGTGATCGACAAGATCCACGGCGTGGCCTCGCAGGAATTCGAAAAGATGTTTCCCGCGAAACAGCCCTCAAAGGTGTCGATCCTGTTAAAGAACGGCAAAGAGTATTCCATGTACCTTGAATATCCCAAGGGCGATCCCCGCGAACCCATGACCCAGGCGGACCTTGATGCAAAGGTACAGGCTTTATGCGGCGGCAACTATGAGATCGAGACGCTGAAAAAGACGATCTTTGAGTGTGAAAAACTGAGCGCCCGCGAATTTATGAATAGGGTTTAAGATAATATAAATGAATTGACAAGTTTAACTTAGTTTGTTACTTTATTACATTGTTGTCAAAACGGCGAGGACAATAACAAATTTTTAAGGAGATGATAATGCGTTTTAAGATATTGTTTGCAGTAATATTTCCTTTCCTGTGTTATTCCCTGTTCGCACAAACCGCGAAAACCCGTGCCGAATTCTTCAAGGAATTTTATGGAACATATCTTAATTCGACCGATATCGAGGTTACGCAGGAAGAAACCCCTGTTGCACCCGTCGATCTGAGCGCCGTGATCAAACAGCTTGAAGCCCGCTATAATATTGATATCCCGGCAAGCGAGGAAGCCAAATTCAAGACGGTTGAAGAAGTCGCGCAATACGTAAACGCCTATCTGCAGACACAGTCGGATAAAATTGAACCTCCAGCCACCGTGAAACCCGTGAAACAGGTAAAACCAGCCCGGCAGAAAATCGAAAGCGGTTCCTGGAAGTTCAAACTCTACGGATCCTATGGCGCGGTGGAAACCGGGGGCGTCACCGGGGGCGTCACGGGCAACAGCGGCTTTAACGGGAACCTTGTCAACCCGACCCTGACACAGTTCAGCGACATGTTCACCTGGGAAGCCGGATTTGCCCTGCATCCCTACGGCTTTAACGGAAAACCCGAAAAAAGCCGCTCCTCCTGGGGGCTTTCCTACGACTATGCCCGCTTTGATCATATCGGTGTTGATACGGTTTATGCGGGTCACGAAAATGACACCCTTGCCTCGCGCTTCGGCATCAGCCTGAATTTTCAGCAGGACCTGACCGGCAAGAACAAGGCGCGGCCCAAAGTCGGTATCTACATTATGGAAAGTGTACGCCTGGGCGTGCACACTTTCGGATTTATTGATCCCGTCCTGAGGGATGTCAACCATTTGTCCTACGGGATCGGCCTTGCCCAGGGCATCTATTTTTATATTTTCGACCTGAAGTTCTATCAGAATGTGGCCTACAGTCCTGATATCATGACATTGCTGCCGGTAGACTACCCGATCCTGCGGGCGCTGGATCTCGAATTCGGCCTGCGCCTGGGCATTGCACTGAAATTCTAAGGTCTTGAATCTGCTTTTTAATACTTTTATTTTTCTGATTAAATTAAAATAAATTGAATTGACATTAGAAAAAATGCGGGCTATATTAAAATTACGTTTGACGGACCGATCAGGTAAATAAGTTAACTACAGAACAAATAGAGGAGTTTAAAAATGAAACGTTTCGTTATTGTCATGTTGGCGCTCTGCCTTGCAGTAGCCGCTTACGCAGAGGGATTTGGCATGAAGGCGTTTGTTGCCGGCGGTTTTGCCGAACCGGGCTTATTGGGGACATCGGCGCTTGCATATTATCATAACGGTACCGGTCATGGATTTGACGTCAAATTGGGTGTCCGGAAACCCCTCGGTGATTTCTTTGAACTTCCGTCCTATCTGCCGCTGACAGCCCAGGTTGCTTTAGGTTATCAGAGAAATGCAGCCAAAGGTTTGCTTGGGGAAGTGTTAAATGCCATTACTCTGAACATCGACGCGCTCTACAACCTTGATAAGGTCGTTGAGATCCCCTTTGTGAATGTCAATCCGTTCCTGGGCATTAAATATGACGCACATATCTATGAAACCTGGTCGGCGCACCTTCTGGGTCTTCAGCTTGGCGCCATGGTCTGCTACGATATGAGCGACCTGCTCGTGGAAGGGCTCGGCGTTGAACTGGTATTGGCTCAGACCTTTGATTTCGATGTCACGGGGAACTTTGTCAGCCATGGCGGAAATGTAGCCACCGGCGTCGCCTACGTGAACCTCGGCGTTTCCTACGCGTTCGAATTCTAAACAAATTCTTTTTACATGAATTAATTTAAGACCCTGTCCAGGACAGGGTCTTATTATATGTCCTGAATTTTGTTTAATTTAAGCGCCGAATGTTATATATTTGATCGCGCATGAAATCAATGGAAAAGGAAAAGAAATGAATCAGTTTATCTTTCGCGAGTATGACATACGCGGTATTGTTGAGACCGATTTCACCGATGAGGTGGTACGGGACCTCGGCAGGGGCTTCGGGACCTGGCTGAGACGGAACGGAGCAAAAAAAATGGCCTTGAGCGGCGATATCCGCACGACGACGCCGGGGCTGAAGAAAATGTTTGCAAAAGGAATGCTCTCAAGCGGGATCGATGTCCTGGATATCGGAATCGTCCCCACGCCCCTGAATTACTACAGCCAGTTCGTCCGGGATGTGGATGCCGCCGTGCAGATCACCGGGAGCCACAACCCCCCGGAATTCAATGGGTTCAAATTATCTTACAATAAACAGGCCTTTTTCGGTCCGCAGATCCAGGAGATCAAAGAGCTTATTCTTAAAAATGACTTTGAAACCGGCGAAGGGACCTATTCGACCGACGATACCATAATCGAAGCATATTTGAAGGAAATATCGGCGAAGATCAAGATAGAAAGACGTTTAAAGGTCGTGATCGACTCCGGGAATGCCGCCGCCGGACTGGTCGCTCCCCAATTGTTTTCATCGTTTAACCTTGAACTGACCGAACTTTTCAGCGAGATCGACGGCACTTTCCCCAATCATCATCCGGACCCGACGGTCGAGAAGAATTTGCGTGATCTCATCGCCCTGATGAAAACCGGGAACTACGACGTCGGCATCGCCTACGACGGAGATGCGGACCGTGTGGGTGTGGTCGATAATACGGGCAGGATCATCTGGGCGGATCAGCTGATGGCCTTGTTCCTCCCGGAGGTGATCACAAAACCCGGGACGCCCATCGTGTTCGACGTAAAATGCAGTCAGGTGCTGGAGGATGCCGTCGTCAAACACGGCGGGAAACCGGTCATGTGGAAAACGGGACACAGCGTGCTGAAGCAGAAAATGAAAGAACTGAAAGGTCCGTTCGGCGGCGAGATGAGCGGCCATATCTTCTTTGCGGACGATTATTACGGCTACGATGACGCGATCTACGTGTCTGCAAGACTTCTGCAACTGCTTTCCCGCTCCGAAAAACCCCTGAGCGAGTATCTGGATGAACTTCCGAAATTTATTTCAACACCCGAGATCCGCCTGCTGGCCGAGTCGGACAAGATCAAATTTGAAATTGCCGAAAAGGCCTTTGACTATTTTTCAAAGAACTACGATTGCATTACCGTTGACGGCGTCCGTATCCGGTTCAGGGACGGCTGGGGCCTCGTTCGGGCTTCCAACACCCAGCCGGTGATCGTCACCCGCTTTGAAGCGAACAGCAAAGAGGCCCTTGAACGGATCAAAGCCGAAGTGATGAACAAACTGTCAGAATACGGAAAACTGGTAGAAGAGTGATCTCCTCATCAACATTCGAATCGTACTATCCCGATTATACGCAATGGTTCAATACAAAAATTTCAGCGTGTATTGACACCTCAACTCCGGGATCCCTGTATGAACCCATCGCCTATGTGATGCGGAATTCCGGAAAACAGCTTCGTCCCGCCATCCTTTCCGCGATTGCCCGTTCCATGGGGAATGTGGAAAAAGAAAGGTCTTTTCCGGCAGCCGCATGCGTTGAGATGATACATAATTTCACCCTGATCCATGACGATATCATGGACGGAGATGAGCTCCGGCACGGGAACCTGACCGTGCATAAAAAGTGGGATGCGAACAAGGCGATCCTTTCAGGGGACGGATTATTTTCTATCGCGCTGAAACAGCTGGATGCCTATGCGGGAGAGCCGGCCCTGTACAGCCGCATGATACCCCTCCTGCTGGGTGCGGTGATCCGGGTATGCGAAGGCCAGGCAATGGATATGGATTTCGAGACCCGGGAAAATGTTCTCCTTGACGAATACCTGGACATGGTGACCAAAAAAACCTCCTGCCTGCTGGCGGTTTCGGGTCGCCTCGGTGCGATGCTTGCGGGAGCCCCGGATGAGCGGGAGATCCTGATAGAAAACATCTTGCTCGAATTGGGCGTGGTGTTCCAAATGCAGGATGATCTCCTCGAGCTGACCTCGGATGAATCACACATGGGCAAAACGCTGGGAAGCGACCTGATCAAGCAAAAGAAGACCTATCCCTATCTTTTTGCGAAACAGGAATTACCCGGTCCTGTCTGGCGGTCGTTCATTGAAATGACCCGTGAAGATACGATCCTCAAGCAGGGCGTCGGACCCGCACGAATGTTGTTGCGGGAGAATTTTATATTTGATAGGATACACGAAGATATTAAATTACGCCATGACACTATTCATGACATGATCAAGGGACTTCCTGCCGGAGTTCGGGATATGCTTAATAGTATTGCGTCCTTCATTCTGAACAGGGAAAAGTAATGATTAAAAAAGAAGTTACGATTTTGAATAAACAAGGTTTACATGCCCGTCCGGCCACCGCGCTTGTGAATACCGCCGCGAAATACAAATCGGAGATATTTATCTGCCGCGATGAGAAAAAGGTCAACGGTAAATCCACTCTGGGCCTGCTGGTCCTTGCGGCAGAGCATGGGGCGAAACTGATCATCGAAGCGGACGGACCCGATGAAAAAGAGGCCGTTGAAGCGCTGGGAAACCTGGTCGGGGATCATTTCGGGATGGGCGTAAACAGTTAGCGAAAACCATGATCATACGTGAAGACTTGGAAATCCTTCAGGGACAATCCGCATCATCCGGCATTGTCATAGGGCACGCTTATGTCCGGAAAGTGGACAATGAAACGATCATTCCCCGGACGCTGATACCCGAACAAAATATCCAGGAAGAGATGGACCGCCTTACCAAAGCGCAGGACATGGTCGCTGAAGAACTGGAACTTGTACGGAAAAAAATTGAAGAAAAACTCGGTCTTTCCTACAGCGATATCATTTCCGCACAGATCGCGATCCTGCGTGATCACGAGGTATTAAAAGAGGTGCGGGCCTATATTGAGGAACACCATGTCAATGTCGCTTTTGCCTACCGGGTGGTTGTCAATCAATATGTGGAGCTGCTTGAAGATCATGCGTCCGAGTATTTCCGGGAACGCGTGGCAGATATCCGCGATATCAGGCAGCGGGTTCTGCGGGCATTAATATCCAAACAGACCGTTTTGTCCTCGCTGGAGCTCGATAAGCCGACGATCTTCATCGCAAAGGAACTGAATCCCGCCGATATCATGATGCTTGTAACGGAAAATGTGCTTGGATTCATCACGGAATTCGGCGGTAAAACCTCGCACGCATCCATCCTGGCAAGGGCCATGAAAGTCCCGATGATCATCGGCGTCAAGGATGCGACCTTTACCCTCGAATCCGGACAGAAGATCATTCTCGACGCAAACCAGGGGAACGTGCTTATCCAGCCCAGTCAGGAAACCCTTGACCAATATGCCAGGGAAATGGATACTTTGCAGGCTCAGGACCTGAAATATCAGGCGGAGAGCCACAAGAAAGCGGTCACGCAGGACGGATTCCAACTCAAGCTTTCGGCCAACATCAGCCTGCCGTTCGAAGTGGATGACATCATAAAATACGGCGGAGACGGTGTCGGACTTTACCGTACGGAATATCTGTATCTCATGAAACAGCACCTTCCTGACGAGGAAGAACTGTTCAGGGAATACATCCGGGTTGTCAAAAACCTGCCCGATCAGGAAGTCATCATCAGAACGATCGATCTCGGCGGTGACAAGATGTCCGCGCTTTGGGACCTGAACATCCGTAACGAAGCGAACCCCTTTATGGGCTATCGCGCGATACGGATCTGTCTGGACCATCCCCAGGTTTTCATTACGCAGATCCGGGCGATCTTGCGCAGTTCCGCTTTCGGGAAGGTATGCCTTCTGCTCCCGATGATCACCCATCTTGAGCAATTGACAGAGAGTCTCCAGATCATTGAGCGAGTCAAACGGGACCTGGAACATGAAAAGATCGCGTTTGACAAGAATATTAAAACCGGGATAATGGTCGAGACGCCTTCGGTTGTTATGAATATCGAAGCATTCGCAGAAAAGGCGGATTATTTTTCCATTGGAACGAACGATCTGACCCAGTACAGCCTTGCCGTGGACCGCGGAAACGAGCGGGTCACAAAAATATACAACCATTACGATCCCGCGATCATTAAAATGCTGCAGAAAGTCATTGATGCCGGTCATCGCTCCGGGATCCCGGTATACATATGCGGGGAAATGGCGTCGGAGGAACAGGCACTGTACCTGCTTCTGGCCATGAAGGCGGACGGCGTCAGCGTGGCGCCCCGCTATCTGGGAACGGTCCGGAATTTCGTTAACCGGCAAAACCAGAAAAAAGCGGCCAAACATCTGAATGAAATTCTTCACATGAAGAATCGCAAAGATATTATTGATGCTATTGACGGATTGATCGGATAGCGTTTATTCGGAATCGAGCAAGCTGACCAGAGCCTGACGCGCCGCCCGTTGACTGGCAGCTTTTTTTGTGGTGCCCGAACCGCTGCCGAGCGAATCTTTTCCCACCTGTACCGAGATCTCAAAATACTTGCCGTGAGCCGGACCTTCTTCGTGCGTCGTGATAAAGCGGGGCATGTCCAGGTTGTGCTGCTGGCAATATTCCAGCAATTTGCCTTTATAATTTTGTATCTCCGCGGCGGGGAGCAGGCGTTTATGCTTTGACAAAAGTGTCTGATACGTAAAATTATAAGCCGCCTTGAAACCGCCGTCCAGGAAAAGAGCCCCGATAAACGATTCGTAAATATCGCACAGGATGGAACTAGAGTTGCGAAGATTGTCGTTCTCGCCGCTTTTGCCCAGGAGCAGAAACTGGCCGAAATGCAAACCCCGGGCGATCGAGGCCAGGGTGGTGCGGTTGACCAGCTTGGCGCGCATTTGTGTCAATTCGCCTTCCTTGGCTTCCATGAATTGCTCGAAGAGAAAACGGGTCACGATCAATTCGATGACCGCATCCCCGAGGAACTCAAGGCGTTCATAGGAATCGCCCTTGGTCTGAGTCTCATAATCGATGGCGGAAGTATGGGTGAAGGCCTGTTTTAACAGCTCTTCGTCATTGAACGAATAGGGATAAACATTATAGACTTTCTTGGCAAGACGATGGGGCTTATTCGGGAAGAACAGATAATAGACGGATCTGATTTTGTGAAAGATATTTACCATAATAAAATATGGTAAGCAAGATATCAGAACGATGCGAACATTCTGATATCTTGCTTAAATAATTTAACTTTCTTTGGGTGTGACAACGGGACGGTTCTTGTAATAACCGCAATGCTGACATACGCGATGCGGCATTTTCGGTTGCCCGCAATGTTCACAGGTTGAAACTGCAGATTCCTTGAACGTATAATGAGTTCTGCGTTTTGCACCCCGGGTATGCGAGTGTCTGCGTTTTGGATTTGCCATTATTCCTCCGCACTTTCAAGCGATTTTTTGAATTCTTTCAATTTTTCCCACCGTGGGTCGGGTTCTTCATTTTTACAGGTACAGGCTTCATGATTAAGGTCTGCGCCGCAGGTGATACATAATCCCTTGCAATCCTCAGAGCATAATTTCTTAAAAGGGATGCTCAATATCAGTGTTTCGCGGACATAGGGCAGAAGATCGATGTCAATATCCTGCTGCGACAATAAAACGATGTTGTCATCTTTTTCGTCGTCCTCTTCCTTGGTGAAGATCAGATCAAGATGTTCGTTGACATCTGAAAGATAATCCCCCAGGCAGCGGTCACATGTTAACTTAAATCTGCTCTGAACATCTGCGGAACACATGTAGCTTCCGCGCGAGTGATAGATGGAAACATTGACCCTGACATCATCGGCGAGTTCGGGAATATCGAAACCCTCCATTTTACCTGAAAAATCAAAGAACGTTATATCATCAGAAATGTGTGATATCAAAATTTTCATAGCCTGCAAAGATATAATAGAAAATACTCTTAGTCAAGTGTTTTGCAACAGAAGTTCATTAAGAAAATGACACCCTGTTCCATGCGGTAATATATCCTTGAAAATGACGGTTT
>CALMFL010000171.1 GCA_937862595.1 uncultured Fidelibacterota bacterium | reverse complement strand
GGGTGCCTTCCACCTCAAGGCCGTCCACGACTTTCGGTCCGGTCCAGCCTTTGGGCGTGCGGAGCACGATCATCGGCCAGCGCGGCCGGGCGGTGTTCCCGGTTTCCCGGGCGTTTTTCTGGATCGCCCGGATATCGAGGACCGCCTGTTCCAGAACGCGCGCCATCGCGGGATGCATCCGCTCGGGATCATCCCCTTCCACAAAACGGGGTTCCCAGCCGTAGCCGCGGAAAAGCTGTTCCAGCTCTTCATGGCTGATACGCGCCAGGACCGTGGGCTTGGCGATCTTGTATTCGTTCAGATGCAGGATGGGCAGGTCGGCTCCGTCGCTGACCGGGTTCAGGAACTTGTTGGAGTGCCAGGCGGTGGCCAGGGCGCCGGTCTCGGCCTCGCCGTCGCCGACCACGCAGGCGGCGATCAGGTCCGGATTGTCGAAGACGGCGCCGAAGGCGTGACTGAGCGAGTAGCCCAGTTCGCCGCCTTCGTGAATGGATCCGTGGCATTCGGGCGAGACGTGGCTGGGGATCCCGCCCGGAAAAGAGAACTGGGTGAAAAGTTTTCGCAGTCCCTCCTCATCGCGGGTGATAGGGGGATACACTTCGGAATAGGTGCCTTCGAGGTAGGTGTTGCCCACCAGGGCCGGCCCGCCGTGGCCCGGTCCGGAAATGTAGATCATGTCGAGGTCGTAGGCCTTGATGACGCGGTTGAGATGCACGTAGATAAAATTCTGTCCCGGTGTCGTGCCCCAGTGGCCGAGCAGGTTCGGTTTGACATGTTCGGGTTTCAGGGGTTCCCGCAGCAGGGGGTTGTCCCAGAGATAGATCTGTGCGACCGACAGATAGTTGGCCGCCCGCCAGTAGGCATGCATTTTTTTCAGCAGTTCGGGTGACAGGTCGGCAGGGCTCGTGTTCGCGTTCATGTTTCCTCCTTGTGTGAAGGTTGATGCGTTCGCCGCCGGGGTGCGGGATATCAACGGTCAGGGCTCGCGGCGTCCGCTGATCCCAAAAAATTCCATGATCCAATAAGGCAGGTGAAAATCGATGTCCTTGGACCAGACGGTGGGGGTGCCGCCGCGGTCGATCGCGTCGCCCGGATCGATCAGCAGGACGTGCCCGGTCTTTGCGGCGTTCAGGCGCAGGAGCCGCAGGGTTCCCTCGCGCGGATAGCGGACGGCGCTGAGCAGGGGGTTGCCGGCGTAGTGCGGGATGGAGAGTGTGTCCTGCGGGTCCAGTCCGAATTTCACGGTCCATTGTTCCATCAAAATATCCGCCTGCCCGGGATGTACGGTCCGGTCGCGGGTTCCCTGAACGACGGCGACGCGGCGGATCTTTCCGGTATCCGGGTTCAGGTCGTGCGGCAGGACGCCGGGCGCGGCGATGAGGACGCCGGCGGAAAAACAGTCGGGGTATTCGTTCAGCATGACGTTGGCCATCGCGCCGCCGGCGGAAAGGCCTGTGATGAACACGCGGTTCGTGTCAAGGGGGTAATGCGCCGCCATGTAGGCGATCATCTGACGGATGGACGCCGATTCGCCCTTGCCGCGTCCGGTCTTTTCCCGGCTGAAAAAGGAGAAGGCGGTCATCAGGTTGTTGCGCAGGGGCTGGTCGGGGTACACCAGCAGGATGCCCAGGGAATCCGCCAGCTTGTTCCACCCGCCGCAGCGGCTGATCGAACGCGCGCTGAGCATGCTTCCGTGCAGGACGAGGACGAGGGGATAGCGGCGGTCCGGGTCAAGGTTTTCCGGGACGTAGCGGAACATGCGCAGTTTTCCGGGATTTTCGCCGAAATCGCGCACGTGTTCGATATCCTGCGCCGCAGCGGCGGCGCAGAGAAGCAGGCACAGCGAGAAAGTTCGGAAAAGCCTCATTTCGCTTCCGTTTTTGTTTCCAGGGCCTCGATGATCTGGTCGTTCATTTCCAGCTTCAGGGGCTTGATCTTGTCGCCCCAGTAGAGCGTGGTGTGCGGGAAGGGAATCTCGATATTCTGCGCGTCAAAGACGTCCTTCAGGCGCTTGCGGTATTCGCGGCCGACCGCCCACTGCTGGCCGGGCCGGGTCTTGAGCCGGGCCTTGATCACGATGGCGCTGTCGGCGAACTTGTCCAGGCCGAAGACCTCGATGGGCTCCAGAATGAGGTCTTTGAAATCCGGATCGCCCGAGAGCTCGTCCCCGACCTGCTTCATCAGGTCGATGACCAGCTGGGTCTTCTCCTTGTAGGCGACGCCGATATCGAAGACGACGGCGGACCAGTCCTTGGTCATGTTCGAAACGTTGTTGATCTTTCCGTTCTGGAAGACATGGAGGATGCCGTTGAAATCACGCAGGGTCAGGGTGCGCAGTTCCACCTTTTCCACCAGTCCGGCGGTGTTGTTGACCATCACGACGTCCCCCGTGCGCAGCTGGTTTTCCAGGATCATGAAGAAGCCGGAAATGAAATCCCGCACCAGTTCCTGTGCGCCGAAGCCGATCGCCAGGCCGATGATCCCGGCGCTGGCCAGGATGGGCGCGATGTTGATGCCGAATTTCTGCAGGACCATCATCAGGTAGACCGTCCAGAGAATGATCTTGATGATCGTGTGCAGAATGCCCGTCAGGGTGTTGATGCGCTTGACGGTCTCGTCGGTGTCGACCTTGATGTTCCGGTCCGCCCGCGCGGCAAGGACCTTGCGCAGGCGCTTGAAGGAAAAGCGGATGATCCTGAACGCAAGAAAGATGATCACCGTCAGGATCAGGATCCCGGGAAGTTCGGTGACGATCCAGTTGACGGCGGTTTCGATGAGCTGTTCCCAGAAGGTGATCTTTAATATGTTTTCCATGACGGTGCCTCGAAGATTTGGATTGAACGGTCGGTTTTTCCCTAATTTCAGGTTTTATACGGTCAATTTCAACCTTTATTTTCCGGGAGCGGGGGGCGCTTTTGATCTCGCCGGGTTCTTAGGGTCACCCGAGGCCGAGGATCAGGTCCCGGATCGCGCGGGCGATCTCGGGGAGACGTTCCGGATTGACGATGGACAGGTTGTCCTTCGGCGTGTGCGTGACGTCCTGGGTCTCCATGTTGTCCAGAAACCATTGGGATGAAACTGCAATGGCGGGTACGCCGAATTGAACAAAGATGCTATGATCGCCTTGCACCCACTGCATCCCTTCGCTGATGCCGGGATATGTTTCCGTCACCTTCTCTGCCGTCATTTTCAGGTTATCGGGCAGATTGAAGAACGAAAAGGCGGTCCCGCCCTCACGGTAGCCGGCGCCGTCGATATTGATATTGAGCAGAATGTCGCTGAAATCCCCGTTCCGGGAGGCGATGAAGTTCATCTGCCCGGGCACGGCGTAATAGTCCTCGCCGTTAAAGGCAAGCAGTTCGAGGGGATGTTTTCCGCGGTAATCTTTCAGCAGTTCGGCCAGCAGGAAAAGGACCGTGACGCCGGTGGCGTTGTCGATCGCGCCGGGCGTGCCCTTTTTGGCGTCGATGTGGGCGGTCACGATGACCGTCCTTTCGCCGGTCAGGCCGCCTTTCCGGGCGATCACGTTGCAGCCGGCGGCGGGAATGCGCTCGCAGTCGGAGCGCAGTCGGACGGTCTTCCCGGCATGGGGCAGCAGGCGTGCGCCTTCC
>CALMFL010000170.1 GCA_937862595.1 uncultured Fidelibacterota bacterium | reverse complement strand
GCGGACTGCTCATCCATCTGTCCGTCTTCGTCCCGACATTGCTCTGGGCCGATCTTAGCAACCGCTACGTTCTGCTCACGATGTTCGTCACGGTCTGGATGGGCGCGATCGGTTTTGTCGACGATTATCTGAAAGTGGTCAAAAAAATGAAAAAGGGCCTGGTTGCGCGGTATAAACTGATCGGGCAGGTTCTGATCGGCCTGATCGTCGCCCTGTTCATGTATCTGTATCCCAGCAATCCCGGGCTCGTCGGCTCGACGACCGTGCCCTTCCTGAAAAATGTGGTGATCAACCTGGGCATATTTTACGTGCCCATCGTGATCCTGTATATTACCTGGTTCTCCAACGCGGTCAACCTGACGGACGGCCTGGACGGGCTTGCCTCCGGACTGATGGCGCTTGCGGCGTTTGCGCTTCTGGCGATCGCCTATCTCTCCGGCCGCGTGGATTTCAGCCAGTACCTCAATATCTTATATTTGCCCACGACGGGAGAACTGACCGTTTATCTTTCGGCCATGGTCGGCGGACTGGTCGGATTCCTGTGGTTCAATTCCCGTCCCGCGGAAGTCTTTATGGGCGACACGGGTTCTCTGGCCTACGGCGCGGCTTTGGGAACCGTGGCGATCCTGCTGAAAAAAGAGATCGTCTTTCTGCTGATCGGAATGGTATTTGTGATCGAAGGCCTCAGCGTGGTCCTTCAGGTCGGCTGGTTCCGGCATACGAAACGGCGCCTGGGCGAAGGGAAGCGCCTCTTCAGGATGGCGCCCCTGCATCATCATTTTGAACAACTCGGCTGGCCCGAATCAAAGGTGGTCATCCGTTTTTGGATCCTCGGCATCTTATGCGCTCTGATGTCGCTGGCAACCTTTAAGATCCGTTAAGGAGTGAACATGCGCGTAACGGGAAAAAGTGTGACCGTATTGGGCGCCGGGAGAAGCGGCATCGCCGCCGCGATCCTTCTGGCAAGGCATGAAGCACAGGTCCGTGTCAGCGACATGAACCCGGGGCTCGGCACGCCCGATATTCTCACGATCTTCCGGGAGCACGGCATCGCTTACGAATTCGGCGGGCACGGCCCGGAGATCTTTGCCTCAGACTTTGTGATCCTGAGCCCGGGCATTCCCACCTCCTCCCCGATCGTGCAGGAATTGTACGTACGGGACATCCCGGTCTATTCCGAGATCGAGGCGGCCAGCTGGTTCACGGAAAGTCCCGTGATCGCCGTCACCGGGTCCAACGGAAAAACGACCACGACCAGCCTGATCGCCGACATGCTCAACCGTTCGGGCATTCCGGCCGTCGCCTGCGGAAATATCGGCCATTCCTTCTCTCAGGCCGTCTACACCGCGATCGTCAGCGGTTCGCAGCATCCGACCTATGTGGCGGAGGTTAGCAGTTTTCAGCTTGAAACGACCAAAACCTTCCGTCCCGACGTCGCGGTGATCCTGAACATCACGCCGGACCACCTGGACCGTTACGACTCCTTCCTCGACTACGCGCTGACCAAATGCCGCATCCTGATCAATCAGGAAGCAAAGGATTTTGCGGTCCTGAACCGGGACGACGAGGTCATCAACGCGCATGCCGAGACCCGGGCCTATGTCATTCCGGTTTCCCGGGAACCGCTGCCGGATTCGATCGCCTGTTTCGACGGGGAAACCTTTTCATTCAAACTGGGCGGGGCCTGGCACAAACTGCCCAAAAAGGACATTAAGCTCTTCGGCATTCACAACGAATACAATATCGCGAGCGCCGCATCGGCGGTATCGCCGTTTATCCGTGACCATGAGGGAATATTCACCTCTCTCAGGGAATTTGAGAGCATTCCGCACCGGATAGAATTCGCTGGCGAGGCCGGCAACATCCGTTTTTACAACGACTCAAAGGGAACGAACACCGACGCCGTCAAAATGGCGATCCGGAGCTTTAACTCCCCCCTGCATCTTATTCTGGGCGGCCGTGACAAGGACAGCGATTTCAGGGATCTTGCCCCCTGGATTTCCGGAACCGACACGCTCTACGTGATCGGCGAGGCAAGCGAAAAGATCATGCGGCAGCTGGCGGAATTCAATCCCCTTCCCTGCCATGATCTTGAAACGGCGGTCATGACCGCCTTCCGGCGGGCGAAGCCGGGCGACGCCATCCTTTTATCGCCCGCCTGCACCAGCTACGACCAATACCGCAATTATGAAGCGCGCGGCGATCATTTCAAGCAGATCGTCAAAACCATTATGGAACTGGGCAATGAAAGCAAATAAACTGGAATATCCTCTCAGCTTCAAGGTCTTTGCCATTACCCTGCTGGTACTGATCTGCGGCGGCATGCTGATCCTTTTCTCGGCAAGCACGCGCGTTTCGTTCAATATAGAAGGCAACGCCAACAGCTTCTTTGAGAGCCATATCAAATATCTGGTGCTCTCGATTCTGATCTGCTTCGTCTTTTATCTGATCGACTACCGCAAACTGAAAAAAGCGACCTGGTTCTTCCTTCTGGTCACCGCGGCAATGATGGCGATAACCCTTATCCATAAGTATTCCGCCGGGATATCCTCCCCGACGCGCTGGTTCGCGATCGGCGGACGGAATCTTTTCCAGCTCGCGGAGATCGTAAAGTTCACGCTGATCATCTATCTCAGCGGATATGTCGCCAATCACAAGGAAACGCTGGGACAATTCCGCAAAGGACTGCTTCCGGTCATGATCATTTCATCGGTCCTGATCCTGATGATCGCCCTGACCCCCGATTTTTCATCCGCCGTATCTCTCTATGTCATTGCGGCGGTCGTACTGTATATCTCCGGCGCCTCCAAGCTTCAGCTGGGGGGCATTTCCATGGTCTTCGCCGTTGCGGCAAGCGCCTTCGTCTGGTTCTCGCCCTACCGCCGC
>CALMFL010000169.1 GCA_937862595.1 uncultured Fidelibacterota bacterium | reverse complement strand
GGAAGGGCGGCAACGAGGGCTTCCGCCGAGAAAGGACGGTAAACGCGGACATTGATCAGGCCGAGTTTCTCGCCTTTTCCGTTGAGGTAGTTGATGGTTTCCTCGATCGTATCGCAGGCGCTTCCCATCGCAATAATGACCTTTTCCGCATCCGGCGCGCCGAAGTAATCAAAGAGATGATATTGACGTCCGGTCACTTTTGCGACTTTGTCCATGTATTCCTGTATGATCCCGGGCGTAGCGTCATACATCAGATTGGTGGTTTCACGTCCCTGAAAATACACGTCGGGATTCTGGGCTCCCACTTTCAGGCGGGGTTTTTCCGGGTCCATTGCACGTGCCCGGAAGGCTTCAATATATTTTTCTTCCACCAGTTCTTTCATGGTGTCATAGTCGATGATCTCAACTTTCTGGATCTCGTGGGAATTGCGGAAGCCGTCAAAGAAATTCAGGAAAGGTATGTTGGATTTCAGGGTCGCCAGATGTGAAACGATCGCCAGATCCATGATCTCCTGGATATTGGAAGCGGCGACAAGCGCAAAGCCCGTATTGCGCGCGGCCATGACGTCCGAATGGTCGCCAAAAATGGACAGGGACTGTGCGGCAAGCGAGCGGGCGGAGACGTGGAAAACGGTCGGCATCATTTCGCCGGCGATCTTGTGCATGTTGGGGAGCATCAGCATGAGGCCTTGTGAGGCGGTAAAAGTGGTGGTAAAGGCGCCTGCGGAAAGAGAGCCGTGGACCGCTCCGGCGGCGCCCGCTTCGGACTGCATCTCTATGATGTCGACCACTTCGTTAAAAATATTCTTTCGTCCGTTGGCAGCCCATGCATCGGCATATTCGCCCATATTCGATGAAGGGGTAATGGGATAGATCGCGGCAACATCGCTGAAAGCGTAGGCGACATGCGCGGCAGCGGTATTTCCGTCAATGGTTTGTTTCTTGAATTTACTCATGTTAGCTCCTGATATTTTATAATTTCAATTATCTTCCGGACAACTCAAAAGATACAATGAAATTGATGCGAGATAAAGGAAATTTTAAAAAATCAACGCCGAATAAAATCACAGCATAAGTCGTTGGAATGGATCTGTTATTTTGATTATATTCAGAAAAAAAGGACAAAGAATGGAACGAAAAATTGCATGGGTGTTTTTTCTTTTGATATGTTCTTTTGCCATCGGATTTGCTTCGGACGGGATCCATGCGGATATCCTGGCAAAAACAACTCAAAGCTGGGATGGGAGTGTTTTGAGAAAATATCCGAAAGGACAACCCGAGATCACGATCATGCGGATCATCGTTCCGCCCCGCACGGATCTTTCCTGGCACGAGCATCCCGTGATCAACGCCGGTGTTTTGATCTCGGGCAAGCTGACAGTGATCACGGATAAATCCGACACCCTATACTTAAGTGCCGGCGATCCGATCGTAGAAGTGGTAAATACCTGGCATTACGGCCGGAACGAAGAAGATGAACCGGTGGATATCATCGTTTTCTATGCCGGGATAAAGGGGAAGGCGA
>CALMFL010000168.1 GCA_937862595.1 uncultured Fidelibacterota bacterium | reverse complement strand
CGTGCCGGGGTCGGACCCGGAAAGCAGTACCGCAAGGTTGTATGCCGCGACCGGCCCCGGATCCAGCCCGTAGGAGGCCTGAAGGGCCTTCACGGCGTCCCCGTGACGGCCGATCTCCGCATAGAGCAAGCCCGCATTGAGATGCGCCTGCGCATGGCGCGGATCGCGGGATACGGCTGATTCAAGATAATATAAAGCGGAATCCGTCCGCCCGAGTTCGTAGTAGAGAAGGGCAAGGTTCACGGCGGCTTCGGTAAATTCCGGCCGGAGCCTCAGGGCGCGCAGATAGGCGTCGCGCGCTTCGCCGAAGCGCCGTTGTTCTTCATGCAGGTGCGCCAGATTATAGTGCGAGACCTCGTTGTCCGGAAAAACTTCCAGGCTTTCCCGGTATTCCGCCAGCGCGGCGGCAAACGCGGCACGGGTCCCGGAAGGCAGATTCTCAGGCCGGACGCCGGCCAGCTCCGCGGCGGCGCGGATCCGGACAAGCCGGACGGGATCGCCGCAGAGCAGGGAGAGCCGTTCGATCAGTTCGCTGTTCAGGTACGGGCCCAATGCGCCGGCTGCCGAAGCGCGGACCAGCGGCGAGGGATCTTCCAGTTTTTCGATAAGGCAAGGGATCACGCGTTCATCGTGCAGGGAGCTCAGGCTTCGGATGATCGCCGCGCCGATCATTTCGTCCCCGCAACCGCGTAAATACGTCAGGGTGTTCTCGAGCAGGTCGGAGCGCCCCTCTCTGAGCGCATGAAGATAGGAGGACCAGACCATCGTTTCGGCCTGGAATTGTCCGGAATAACGGCTCAGGAGGACCGAATCCGCCCAGGCGGGTGTTTTCCCCGCGTGACAGATGTTGCAGGCGTTAGGAGACCCGTATGCAAGCGTTGCGGCGGGTGCGGGCGGCCGCATGGAGTGATCGGAGCGCGTCATGCGCGCAAACACGGTCTTGGGCATGTGACAGCTGATGCACACGTTTCCCGGAGACCCTTCTTTATGATAGGTGTGCGGAACGGGATTTGCCACCCGGGCTTCATGGCAGGGGAGGCAGGAGGCGTTCGGATCGTCCTTTTGCCGGTAGCGCCCGCTGGAAGTGTGGCAATGCAGGCAGTCCAGCTTGCTGTTCCGGACGCAGGGGGACATGCGCCAGCTGGTATAGGTGTAATTTTCGCCCAGATCGCGTCCGTCGGGATAGTAGTCGGGATGTTCGATCCCCACCAGGTCGAAATGCTGAAAATACGCTTCGCCCGCTGCATACTGCGGCGTCAGCGGGATCTGCTTCGCATGGCAATAGGAGCAGACGGCGTTGACGATATCGGCATTCCAGCCGCGGGACTGGGTGAAGGTCATCAGATGAACAGAGTCGGGAACGGTGCCCCGGTCCCGGGCTTCAAGGAAGATCCGGTTATGCGTTTCGGCCGGACCGTGACATGTCTCGCAGTTGATCCCGGATTCCAGCCAGACGGTCTGGTAACTGTCGTCCCGGAAATCGTAAACGGAGGTCAGCTGACTGACATGGCAGGAAAAGCAGGCGGTATTGAAGGTGTAGCGGCGGTCGGTCCAGGGAAGGGCTTCATCCGGCACATCCTGATGAAAGCGGATGCCGGACGAGGTGATGTCGAACCAGGTTCTCTGGCTGACATCGTATCCCAGCGGCAGGGTCTGCAGTTTGCCTTTTTCCAGCGGCGTCAGAAAATAATAGACATATTTGCCTCCCAGTACATGGGATATCCGGTATCTTCTGCGGCTTTTCTTTTCGACCATGAACCCGCCGCGGGACGTCAGCCGGTATTGGAACGCGTCGCTGCCGACCGTCACAAAGGTATTGCAGGGGCTCAGATGCGTCCCGGCGAAATCCCTGCCGAAATCCATCATCGCCCGGGCATGGTGCGAGTTTTCCCAGAGATCGTAAAAACGCTCATGGCATTCGATGCAGGAGCGCGATCCCATGTAGGCGCTGCCCGTTTTATCGCAGGAGCTTAGAAGCAAAACGGCAATACTTAGTGCGGCGAGCTGTTTCATGATGATAAATTCAGGGAAAGCCACTTTAAAACAAAGAAAAAAATGATCTGATATCGTGAAGGCCGCGTGAACGCGCATCCGGTCTCACTCCCGGAGCGACAGGTCCCCGATGATCTTGATCATATTCCCGTCACGTTCGACAAAAAGCTCCCGTCCGGGAAAGGCCTTCGGCAGGCGGTCGCGCAGTTCCGAGATCGCATCGTTCTCGATCCGTTCGATCACATCCCCGGGTACCCTGTGCAGGGTCTTCAGGTCGATGTCAATGATGTACCCGCGGCCTTTTCGCGAGCCCAGTCCGAGTGTGAATTCACCGCGGATGTCGAAGAGTCCGTCATGGGATCTGCTGGACGTGCTGCCGTGCTCCCTTCGTGCGGGATGAAGGGGATAATCTGCGCCGTAACGGTCTTCAAGGATCTCGTCGATCGTGTCAAGCACGTTTTTCAGCGTGCTTTCCCAGGTGATGAGGTAGGGATGCCTCATGCTTTGTCTTCCAGAGAGTGGACGACCAGTCCGCTCTGCAGTTTCGGCTCGAACCAGGTGGTTTTCGGCGGCATCAGCTCATCGGCGTCGGCGATCTCCATGAGCTGCCGGACCGTGATGGGATACAAGGCGAAGGCGGCGGCCATCTCGCCGCTGTCGACCCGTCTTTGCAATTCCTCAAAGCCGCGGCTTCCGCCGATAAAGTCGATGCGTTTGTCCTTGCGGAGGTTTTCTATCCCCAGGATGGGCGACAGGATATGTTTTGTGAGCAAAGCGGAGTCCACCTTTTCAGCCAAACGCGCCTGGGCGTAGTGTTCGGGGTGAAGCGTAAGCCTGTACCACTGACGGTCAAGATAAAGCGCCATGTCATGTTCGACCGCAGGTCGGGCGGACAGGGCGTCCGGGACTTCATTGACGGTAAAATCATGGCGGATGCGGCGGAGGAATTCCTCCGGGGACAAGCCGTTCAGATCCTTGACGACCCGGTTGTAGTCCATGATCTTCAGTTGGTTCGCGGGAAAGAGCACGGAAAGGAACCAGTTGTATTCCTCGTTCCCCGTATGATGAGGATTTGACTCGCGGCGCGATTTGCCGACCATGGCGGAGGCTTTCGAGCGATGATGCCCGTCCGCGACATAGACCTGATCGATCAGGGAAAAAGCCCTGGTCAGCCGGGAAATGGCGTCCGGATCGGAAAGCACCCAAAGGGTGTGACGGATATTTTCGTTCGTCATATAGTCGTACTCCGGTTCTCCGGTAATGCTTTGGGCGACCAGGGTGTCAATGACGATGTCCCGGGGATAGGTGAAGAACACCGGACCGGTATTGGCATTGACCGTATCGATATGGGTGATGCGGTCTTTTTCCTTGTCTTCGCGTGTCAATTCATGGATCCTGACCTTTCCTTCAAGGTAATCGTCGATGTGCTGGACCGCAAGAAGTCCGGTCTGGGAACGGCCATCCATGCTCTGGCGGTAAATGTACATGCAGGGCGTATCGTCCTGGAGCATCCAGTT
>CALMFL010000167.1 GCA_937862595.1 uncultured Fidelibacterota bacterium | reverse complement strand
GATCTCGATGCGAACGCGCTCGGCGCTTTCGTCCATCAGCAGTTCCAGCATCGCGGAAAAGATCTCGTCCATGTATTTTTCGCACTCGTAAATGCGCATCTTGGATGAGGAATTCTTCCGGATGTGTTTGGCAATGTCTTTTTTGGTAAAGGTCTTCTTTTCCATGATATTCTCCAAATTATGTTCTGTCTATCGTTAATACCCCGGGGATATTCTTGAGTTTTTGAATGATGTGCTCCGCGTGTTTCAGGCTTTCGACCAGGACGGCGACCTGGCCGCGCGCCAGCTTGCCCTCGACCGTGAAATTGATGCTCAGCATGTTGGTGTGCAGATCGTGGATCACCTGAGATACGTCGTAGATCAGGTTGGGTCGGTCCTCGCCGATGATCTTGATCCTGCTGACAAAGGTGCGCCCGGCCTTTACCTGCCATTTCACGTCGATGAAACGGTCCTTTTCTTCCTCGAGATTGGGGATGTTCCTGCAGTCGTAACGGTGCACGGAAATCCCGCGGCCGCGCGTGATGAAGCCGATGATCTCATCGCCGGGGAGGGGGTTGCAGCATTTGGCCAGCTGGACCAGCATGTTCTCGTATCCGCTGACGCTGATCCCGTTCGTTGACCGGTACTGTTTCAGCAGGGGCGCCGTATCTTCCGGCAGGGCCTGATCTTCTTCCTTGTGATAGAGTTCGGTCAGGATATGCTTGACGGTGAGCTCGCCTTTGCCGATGGACTGATAGAAGAGGTTCACCGTATCAAAGCCGAAATCGGCGAAACGGGATTTGACATCCTTGATCTTGGAGCTGAGCTTGGCTTTCCGCATCTCCTTGTCGAGGATCTCTTCTCCCAGCTTGATGCTTTGCTCGAACTCGTGACGCTGCAGCCAGCGGCGGATGCGGTGTTTCGCGCGGTTCGTCGTGACGAAGCGCAGCCAGTTGTAGCTGACGTTGTGGCTGCTCGAGGTGATGATCTCAATACGGTCGCCGCTGGACAATTTTGAGTTCAGGGAGACGATCTTTCCGTTGACCTTGGCGCCGATGCAGCGGAATCCGACCTCGGTATGGACCGCAAAGGCGAAATCCAGCGCGGTGGCGTTCAGGGGAAGTTTGATCAGGTCTCCCTTGGGCGTGAAGACGAAGATCTCGTCGTTGAAAAGGTCGATCTTCAGCGTCTCCAGGAATTCCTCATCCTTGGTGTCGTTCTTCAGGATATCGATCAGGTCGCGGAGCCACTGGATATGATGGTCCAGCTCGTCCGCTTCTCCGGATTCCTTGTACTTCCAGTGGGCGGCGATCCCGACCTCGGCCGTTTTATCCATTTCGTCCGTACGGATCTGGATCTCAATGGGGATGCCTTTGGGACCGATGACGGTCGTGTGAACGGACTGGTAGCCGTTCGATTTCGGCGTGGCGATGAAATCGCGGAAGCGTTCGGTGATCGGCGTAAATTTCTGATGGACGATACCCAGGACGGAATAGCAATGGGTGATGGAATCAACGATGATCCGGATCGCCAGAATGTCGAAAATTTCTTCAAGCGGACGGTTCTGGCGGATCATTTTATTGTAAATGGAATTGTAGTTCTTGATCCTTCCGAACACCCGGGCGGCAATATTTTCTTCTTTGAGGTAGGTGTTGATCAGGGAGACAAAATCCTCGATATCATGCTCATAGCGTTTTTTCTGTGCGGTGATGCGCTCGTCAAGCTCCTGATAGATCTCGGGATCCAGATATTTGAGGGCCAGGTCCTCCATTTCCATTTTGATCCGGTACATGCCGAGACGGTGGGCGAGGGGTGCATAGACGTCGCGGGTTTCCAGGGCTATCCGGCGCTGCTTTTTCTCGGGAAGCGCCTGAAGGGTCCGCATGTTATGGAGCCGGTCAGCGAACTTGATGATGATCACCCGGATATCGTCCGCCACGCTCAGGAGCATTTTCCGGAAATTCTGCGCCTGCTCCTGCTGTTCGCTCTGGAACTTGATCCCGCCAATCTTGGTGACGCCCTTGACGAATTGCACGATCTGTTTTGAAAATTCGTTAATGACCACTTCTTCGGGGATATTGGTGTCCTCAAGGATATCATGCAGAAAACCCGCGCAGATCGTCGCGGTATCCATGTTCAGCTCGGCCAGGATCAGCGCCGTATGATAAAGGTGCCGGAAATAGGGTTCTCCGGACTGACGGTACTGTTCCTTGTGCGCTTCCTCGGCAAAGCAGTAGGCTTTCCAAAGAAGGGGAATGTCCGCCTGATAACTGTTGTTGTAGCCTTTGACGGTTTCCAGAAGGACGTCGAAGTCTTTGGGGAAATGCTGTGGGATCTCGGGATTCATGGCGGGTTAGAAAGCTCCTTCTTCGGCTTCGTCGGCGTAGGTTTCGAAGGGTGCGTCGAAGAAACGCACGATGGTGTCCTTGAAGGTCAGGTTGACGCCGCCGGTAGGACCGTTCCGGTGTTTTGCGATAATGATCTCACCCTTTCCCGCGTCATCGGGACTTTTTGAATAGTATTCCTGACGGTGGATGAACATGACGATATCGGCGTCCTGTTCGATGGCGCCGGAATCGCGAAGGTCCGACAGCTTGGGCCGGCTGTCCCCGCCGCGCTGTTCGGGCGCGCGGCTCAGCTGGGAAAGGGCGACGACCGGAATGTTCATTTCCTTTGCCAGCGCCTTTAATTGCTGGCTGATCATGGCCACTTCCTGCTGACGGCTGTCGTTGCGGTTGATGTTCGCATGGGCGATCTGCAGATAATCGACGAAGATAATGTCCAGCTGACCGACGCGGCTTTTCAGCCGCCGTGCCCGGCTTCGCATGTCCAGAACGTTCAGGTTGGGCGAGAAATCAAAGTAAATATGCGCATCATTGATCTTGGCGGCGGCCCCGATCAGGAACTGCCATTGCGGGGGCGGGATCTTTCCGCGGCGGAGCTTTTGATGGTCAATGCCGCTTTCCATGCTCAGCAAACGCATGGCGATACCTTCCTGGGACATTTCCAGGGAGAAGAAACCGACATGCTTGTCGTGATCCAGCGACATGTTCCGGAGCATCGAGAGCGCCAGCGCCGTTTTGCCCATGGAAGGCCTTCCGGCGATGATGATCAGGTCCGATTTCTGGAACCCGTTCGTCATCATGTCGAACTTCTTAAAGCCGGAGGGGATCCCCACGACGTCTCCCTTGTGCTGGGACAGGGTCTCGATATGCTCGACGGTCGGACGCAAAATGCTTTTCATGTCGACGAAATCCTGGGAGGCGCTGTTCTCCCTGAGCTGGAAGATCTGCTGCTGGGCGTTGTCGAGAATGGCATCGGTCTCCTCGTTTTCCGAAAAAGCCTTGTCAATCATGTCGTTGGACGTTTTGATGATCGTCCGCAGAATATATTTTTCCTTGACGATGTTCGCGTAATATTCAATGTTGGCGGCGGACGGGACGCGGTTGATCAGGTCCGCGATCACGGCGGCGCCCCCCGCATCGTCCAGCAGTTTCATCTGCGCCAGTTTTTCCACCACGGAAAGCTGGTCGATGGGCTGATGCTTTGCGTAGAGTTCGTTCATCGCCCGGAAAATGAATTTGTGCGCATCCAGATAGAAACAGCTTTCGTTCAGCAGCTCCAGCGAACGGCTGGCGGCGATGTCATCCTGCATCATCGAGCCCAGAACGGCTTTTTCGGAATCAACGGATTGCGGGGGTATGCGGGTGATGTCTTGTTTGTCGGTCATGATAGCCTCATATGAAAGAAATTAATATCAAAAAGTTAAGGGATGTTATTTGCAAAAAAAAGGAAAATACGATTAATATTTTAGAAACAAGCAGTTGCGTGTGGATAAAAATGTGGATAAGTGAAACTTTACGTGACCGGGATCACGCTTCGGGGCCGTTTTTACGGAAGCGTGAGCTCAGTTCCAGCAGGCGCATTTTTTCCTCTTCCGTGAGACTGTCGTAGCCCTTCAGGGCGATCCGGTCCATCAGCTCGTCCAGTTCCTTTTCATCTTCCCCCTTCGTGCTTTTCGGGGGTTTGCCGCTGAGGTCCCTGGTTTTGGAACCGGGAGCGAAGCGGATCTTCTTCCGCTTTCGCTTTGAGCCGTTGCGATGCTGCGTCCATAAGAGGAAAAGGTAGCCGAATATCATCCCCGACAGGTGGGTGATGTGTGCTACCCCGTCGCGCAGGCTTCCGCCCCCCATGGACGCAAAAAGCTCGATGGCGGCGAAGAGCATGACAAAATACTTGACCTTCATCGGAATGAGAAAATTCAGATAAATGATGCGGTCGGGGTACATCATCGCGAAGCCGAGCAGGATCCCGTAGATCGCACCCGATGCCCCGATGATCGGGATCGTTGAAGCGGGCTGGATCACCGCGGAGAGTATCCCGGCCCCGATCCCGCTGATAAAATAGAATTTCAGAAAGAAGTTCGTTCCCCACTGGCGCTCAAGTTCCGTCCCGAACATCCACAGGGCGAACATGTTGAAGAACAGGTGCATGAATCCCCCGTGAAGGAACATATAGGTCACCGGCTGCCAGAGAAAGAAGCTTTTCAGGAACAACTCGGGAACGAGGCCGCCGTAAACGATCATATAGCGGTTCAGCTGGGGAAGCAGCAGACCGATCAGGAAAATGGCGGCGTTGCCGATAAGCAGGAAACGAATGCCGGGCGTAAGATGCCGGCGCAGTTGAAAACGATAATAATTCATAAAACCTTTCTCAGTATGTCAACGGATCTCAGGGTTCTGCAGGAATCGAATCTCGCCGCAAGCGCATTCCACAGGATCCGGTTTATCAGGGTGCCGGTTTCCGGGTCGGCGGCAAGATCGGGGAGTTTTTCCGGAATGCCTGCCGACAACACCTGAAGTAACGACACAAGGGGTGCTTCAAGTTCCCAGGGACCGGAAGTTTCGCTCCGGCAGTCCTCGCAGTGAAGGCGGCCGGAACGGGGAAGGAAAGATCCCTCTGTCAGGGGCGCCCCGCACTGATGGCAGGCGCCGGTGTCAAAGGTCTGGCCTTCGATCTCCATGAAACGCAGAAGGAAATGCCAGTGCGCCATTTTCGGCGGCACGCCGCTTTCGATGGCGTTCAGCACCCCGTGGATCAGGTCGAACAAGGGGATGTTCTGCTGTTCCTCGAGTTCTTTGTACAGGATCTCAAGAATGACCGATCCGTAGAGGATGGCTTCGGGATTCTGCTTCAGGCGCGTAAACGGACAGAGGTACTCGGCATTGGCCAGGAACTGGTAGGGACGGTCCTTTTTTTCATTGAAATGGACATTCAGGAGAGAGAAGGGTTCGATCAATCCTTTGAAGGGACTTTTTGCCGAGCGCACGCCTTTGGCTATCAGGATCATTTTGCCGTAATCCCGTGAAAAACAATGGATGTTCGCGGAAGATTCTCCGCTTGGATTGATCTTCAGGACGAATGCGTGTGTATTTTTCAGCATAATATTTTAAAAATAAGCCCTTTTCGCGGCACAAACGGCAGGATCAATAGGCCTTTGCAATGATGACCCGCCGGGCGGTCTTCCTCCCGGTATAAAAACAGGTGCCTTCAGAGCCATCCTGCCCGAACGGAATGCAGCGGATCGTCGCTTTGGTCTCTTCCTGGATCGTCCGTTCGTCATCGCCGCTTCCGTCCCAGTATGCGCGGGCAAAACCGCCGTCGGCCGTTGCGGCCTTCAGTTCGTCATAGCTTGAAATGTCCCGCGTATTTTCGTCACGGAAGGCAAGGCGGTTCCTATACATGCTGTCCTGCAGGGTGTCGAGCAAGCCGCAGACGGATTCCAGGAAGGACTCCCGGGACTGCAGGGTTTTTTCACCGGTATCCCGGCGTACGACGACAAGCTTGTCGTTCTCGACATCCCGCGGGCCGGCTTCCACGCGCAGGGGGACGCCTTTCATTTCCCAGTCGTTGAATTTATACCCGGGTGAAAGGGTTTCCCGCGTGTCGACGTGAAAACGCACGTTCAGGGATCCCAGCGAGCGGGTGATCTTATTGACATAGTCCGTCACCGCGGACTTGCTGGACTCGTCGCGGTAGATGGGAACGATCACGACCTGGTAGGGAGCGAGTTTCGGAGGGAGGATAAGTCCCTTGTCATCGCCGTGGGCCATGATCAGG
>CALMFL010000166.1 GCA_937862595.1 uncultured Fidelibacterota bacterium | reverse complement strand
GGGTCGGGGACTGGGTCGTGATCGAACGGGCGGGGGATGTGATCCCGAAAGTGATCAAAGTGATCGCCGAGCGGCGGCCTGCCGGCACGCAGCCTTTCCGCCTGCCGGACCGTTGTCCGGTCTGCGGCGCTCAGGTCCAGCGCGTGGAGGGCGGGGTTGCGGTAAAATGCGTGCACCGCGATTGTCCCGCGCAGCTGAAAACGGGGATCCGCCATTTCGCATCAAAACGCGCGATGGATATCGAGGGCCTGGGAGAAAAGATCGTTGAACAGCTTGTGGATGAAGGACTTCTTGCCTCAGTCGCCGATCTGTACAGGCTCAGGTTTGATAAGCTGGCAGGACTCGAACGCTTCGGTGAACGGTCAGCGCGGAACCTGCTGGATTCGATTCGGCGCTCAACATCCCGGCAGCTCCCCCGGGTGATCTTTGCCCTGGGAATACCGAATGTCGGCGAATATCTGGCCCGGGTCCTGGCGGAAAATTTCACCTCGCTGGATGCCCTGATGCAGGCGGATGAGGCTTCGCTTGTCGCGATCGAAGATATCGGGGAGATCGTTGCGGAAAGCGTTGTCCGCTTTGCCGCCGACCCCGATAACCGCGCCATGGTGGACGCATTGAAAAAGCAGGGCATCGACCCGCATTTCGGTCAGCGGGGATCCCTTCCCCTGAAAGGTAAGACCTTTGTCTTTACCGGTACTCTGAACGGCATGACGCGGGACGAAGCCCAAAATATTGTACGGGAACTGGGAGCCAAAGCCTCGGGAAGCGTGTCGGAAAAGACGGATTACCTCGTTGCGGGCGAGCAGGCGGGAAGCAAGCTTGAGAAAGCGAATGAACTCGGGATACGGGTGCTCGGTGAAGAGGAATTCCTCGGGATGATCAAAGAATTATCCGCAGAACCGGCCGAACCCGGGACCCGGGATCAGTTAAAACTCTTCTAAATAAAAAACGGCAGTAAAAACTGCCGTTCGTTTATCTCACACGTGAATTATTGTTTACAATAGGCAATGACCTTGTCGGCGATCTCCAGGTAATGCCGGCTTTCCTCGCTGTCGGGTTTGCTTTCCACAATGGGGCATCCGGTGTCGGTCGCCGTCATGATATTCTCGTTTAAGGGGATCTCGCCGAGGAAGGCGACCTTCGAACGTTCGCTTTCCCTGAATCCTCCGTTCTGACCGAAAATATAGGAAGTATGCCCGCATTCGGGGCATTTGAAATAGCTCATGTTCTCAACGATGCCGATGATCGGCACGTTGACCTTTTCAAACATGCTGATGCCGCGCTTGACATCCGCCAGGGCGAGGTCCTGCGGCGTGGTGACGATAATGGCGCCCGTCAACTTGATCTTCTGGACCAGGCTGAGCTGAATGTCGCCGGTTCCGGGGGGAAGGTCGAGAACGAGATAATCCATCGGCTTCCAGATCACATCGCTCAGCAATTGGCCGACGGCGCGCGTCACCAGGGGGCCGCGCCAGATCACGGCGGATTGGGTATCCAGGAAAAATCCCAGGGACATGAGCTGAATGCCATATTTTATCGCAGGAAGGATCCCTTCCTCACTGACGGATTCGGTCGGCTTGTGATGCCCGAACATCATCGGAACGCTGGGTCCGTACAGGTCCAGATCAAGAAGACCGACAGAAAATCCTTTTTCTTTCAGCGATAGCGCGAGATTTGCCGCCACCGTGGATTTGCCCACGCCGCCCTTTCCCGAGGCGATCGCGATGACATGTTTTGCATAGGGGACTTTTTTCTGCAGGTCAAAGGGGTTTTCGTTTTCGTGTGACATGTTTTCTCCTAAATAAAAAGGGCAGACGTATCTGCCCTTGTCTTTTAAAATATGTGTGCCTGTTTAACCTTCCGAAATAGCTTCAACAGGGCAGGCTGCGATGCATGCCAAGCAATCAATGCAAATATCTCCGTCGCAGACAGCCTTGCCGTCTTCGAGAGATAACGCTTCGACAGGGCATACTTCGATGCATTCGCCGATGCCTTCACACACATCATGGTTAACTACGACTGCCATTATGAATCTCCTATTTTAAAGTAAAACCCACCAACGCATAAACTTAATGCATAATAATTTTATTCTCAATGACTTTTTCAGATTTTTTATTTTTTTATTCATTTTGCGCGAAGAAGCCTCTAAATTTTACCGTTATTTAACCTAAGGAGTAGGGTCATGAATGTTTTCAGCAGACTTGCGAACGTTTTTGTTTCCCCCGATGCCTGTTTCGCTTCGATACGGGATAAAGGGACAAAATGGACCGATTATGTCGTGCCGGTCCTGTTTCTGGTCGCCATGGTGGTGGTCTTTATGGTGGCGACGGCCGACCTGATGGAAAAGGTTCAGGCCGACACGATCCGGAAAATGACCAATATACCCGAAGCGCAGAAAGAGGCGGCCATTCAGCAGGCGAATTCGCCCCTGGCGGTCACGATCAAATACGTATTCTCCATTCTTTCCGTCGCGATTTCCGCCCTTGCGGGCGCTTTGGTCATGTGGATCCTTGGGAATTTTATCGGCGGCGGTCAGCAAAAATACGGCGTGCTGCTGGCGTCCGCGTTTTACATTCAACTGATCAGCATCCCCGAATCGATCATCAAACTGGTGCTGATGCTCCAAAAGGAGGCCATGAATATTTATATCGGCCTGGGCTCGCTCTTCGCGTCTCCCGACCCCGGATCCTTCGGCTTCCAGTTCGCGGCGCAATTCGAATTTTTCAAACTCTGGCGGATCGTTCTGTGGATCATTGCCTTTAAGGTCCTGTATAAGTTCTCGGCGAAAAAATCGGCATTGCTTGTCGTGGTCACCATGCTCATCGGCATGGTGCTGAGCGCCCTGCTTGCCGGCATTGGGATGGGCAGAATGGGATAGGAAAACCGGGATAAATAAAAAAGCCCCGTTCAGTACAGGGCTTTTTTTATATCGTTAAAATTTACGGGAATTCAAGAGGGGAGGAATTGACGAAGGGGGGTTTGACGACCACGGCCTTTAGCCGTTTTCCGCGAACGTCAAGGAAGATCTCGCTTCCCGGTTTCGCATGGTCGGGCGTGACATAGCCTGTCCCGATGCCGATCCCCAGGGTGGGGGACATCGTGCCGCTGGTGACGATCCCGATGGGGCCCGTGTCGTCAAGCAGGGCGTATCCGTGCCGCGGTATCCCGCGATCCAGCATCTTGAAGGCGACATGCCGGCGGACGGGTTTGGCTTCTTTGACCTTCGTCAGAACGTCCTTGGCGATAAAATCACCCTTCTCAAGCTTGGTGATCCAGCCCAGTCCCGCTTCGATCGGGTTGGTTGTCTGATCGATATCGTTCCCGTACAGGGCATACTTCATTTCAAGCCGCAGGGTGTCCCGGGCGCCCAGTCCGACCGCCTGAATGCCGGCGGCTTTGCCGGTTTCAAAAAGCGTATCCCACAAAAACAGGGAATCTTCGGGATGATGATACAATTCAAAACCGGGTTCACCCGTGTAACCTGTGCGTGAAATGATCATATGCTTTCCGGCAAGAAGTCCGACGACAAAATGATAAAAACCGATCTCCTTCAGCGGAATGTCGGTCAGCGGCTGCAGGACGTCAAGGCAGGCGGGACCCTGTACGGCGAGCAAGGCGTTCAGATCGCTCTGATCCTTCAGGGTGACGCCGTCGATCAGATGCTCTCCCGCCCAGGCGAAATCTTTTTCGATATTGGAAGCGTTGACCACCATCATGTATTTGTTCCAGTTGAAGCGGTAGACGATCAGGTCGTCCACGATTCCGCCGTCGGGGTAGCACATGGCGGAATACTGCGCCTGCCCGTCCGCCAGCTGTGAAACGTCATTGACCGTGATGCGCTGCAGAAAAGCCTCCGCCTGCTCGCCGGTCACCATGAATTCCCCCATGTGAGAGACGTCAAAAACCCCGACCTTTTCACGGACTGCCTGGTGTTCCTCATTGATCCCTTTATATGACACAGGCATCATGTAGCCTGCAAAATCAACCATCTTCGCACCGAGTGCGACATGACGGTCATACAGCGGAGTCAGCTTGCTCATGGATCGTTTCTCCTTTTCTTCTTTCTATTTTACCATTGATCGCGTTTTTTGAAATCATCAAAGACATGCAGGGCGCGCTGTATCTGCTGAAGGGCGCCGCGCAGCGTGCCGTCGACCCGGACGCTGGTTTCGCCGCGGGCCGGTTCCAGTTTCCGTATCAGTCCCTTAAAGGCCTCAAGTTCGTCGTCCCCGAGCTCGAATTGAATTTTATTGATCATTGATCACTCCGTTTCAATTTCATGTTGTATTCGTAGGACGTGATCTTCTCGATCACGATGATGTCCCCGGGCTTAATGTTCTTTTCGCTCATATAGCGCGTGGTCCCCTTCGCCATACTGCGGTTCCGGAAAACGAAGGTCTTTTCCACAATGTCCGTTTCGATCTCGAACCCCGCATCGGTATTGATCTTCATCGTGCGCACACGGTAGTTCTTGTCTATATTGTTGGAGGGGTTCATGGCGCCGATCACGTCGAAGGGAAAGAAATCGATATAGTCCTTGACGGAGAACTGACGCTGCATCATGAACAGATTCTGACGCGTGATCGGGATCTCAATGGAGCGGAACCCCATCGTGAAGGTGTTTTGTCCCATAAAGGAATCAAATTGGAAGGAATTACTCATCGATCGTGTCCAGCTCCACAATGATCTGCCGGCGGATGGGCTCATCCAGGTCGTTCATCCCGTCCACGTTCAGTTCCAGCGTGCGGACAGGGGTGTCCAGGGCCATGACGGCCTTGTACAGGGCTTCGAGATGATCGACGGTAAAGCCGTCGTACATAATGTAAATATTCTCACCCTTGTCCCAGTGGCGTGAACGGGACAGGCTGTACTCCCATCCGTTAAGGGTGCAAAGCTCCCGGTTCCCGTCATCCCGGAGAACGATCGTGTCGACCATCAGTTCAAGAAATTCTTCTCCGCTTTCTTTCTGAAGCTGGTTGAAGGGGAGAAGGATCGCCTTTTCAAATTGACTGAACTTCATGACATACTCCATATGATAGGCAGTTGATGTGGGTGGTCTTCATGCTTCCGGATCGAGTATCCGTGCCGTTCAATGACGGGCTCTCCGCACTCGGGACAATAGGTGGCATTGTCAAATCCGGGATAATTTCCGACATACACATAGCGCAGACCGCTGTCGACAGCCACTCGCCTGGCTTTCTCCAGGACCGGGCGGGAGGTGTTCGGATAGTCGTTCATTTTGTAATCGGGGTGAAAAGCGCTTAGATGCAGGGGGATGTCGGCGCCGCAGTGCTGCATGATCCAGTGGAATTCCGCGGACAGCATGGCTTCGCTGTCGTTGACGCCCGGAATGAGCAGCGTGGTGATCTCGGTATGGAGGCGGTTCTGAACGCACCACTCGATCGTATTCAGCACGGGGTTCAGGGTCCCTCCGGTGAACTCCTTGTACACCTCGTCCGAAAAAGCCTTAAGATCGATATTGACAGCATCCAGCATGGGAAAAACAAGGGCTCTGGCTTCGGGCGTGATATAGCCGTTCGTCACATACAGGCAGGCGAGGCCGGCTTTTTTGGCATGTCCGCAAACCGCCATGGCATATTCGGAAAAGACGATCGGTTCATTGTAGGTGAACGCAATGGACTCGCAGCCCTCCCGGAGGGCCCGGCGGACGATCTCCGCGGGCTCGACATACATGACGGCGTGACCGTGCTCTGCGGACAGATGCCAGTTCTGGCAGAATTTGCAGGCGAGATTGCATCCCTGAGTGCCGAGGCTGAAGGTTCTGGAGCCGGGTAAAAAATGGTACAAAGGTTTTTTTTCTATCGGATCGATCTGCAGGGCGGACGGGTATCCGTACACTGTGCTCACAAGCGTCCCGTCCCGGTGCTCGCGAACCCTGCACAGGCCGCTCTGGCCTTCCCGGAGCAGACAGGCATGAGGACAGAGAAGGCAGCGGATCGCTTTGCCTTCATGTGCCTGAAAGTCTGCTTCATGATATGTTATGTGTTCATTCATGTCGTTTCAACAGGATCATTTCGATCAGCCAGCTGGTTATGGACAGGAAAATGGCCGCCCAGAAAGCGGTCGCAAAATCA
>CALMFL010000165.1 GCA_937862595.1 uncultured Fidelibacterota bacterium | reverse complement strand
CCGTTTCCCAGGCCAGTTCGACCCTGCCATTCACGGCCTTTGCGGTGAAGGAGGCAAGGGTGACGGGGAGGGGGACGTCTTCGGCGTCGTAGTAATCGGTGTTGACGATGTATTCGTAGGCGCCCATGTCAATGGTGCCTGCGCCGCCCGTGCTTTTATCGAGTTTCCTCGGAAAACCGTCGCCGCGAATATCATAGGTCTGGCTGTTCGCGGCATCCGACCCGGCATCCACGCAGGGCGAAGTGCCGTAGATGTGATAGGGGTTGGGGCTTGCGCTTGCGAACTGCGGATCGGTATTGATGCAGTTCGTGGCCGTCGGACTTCCGTAGACATCCGTATAGTTCACATTCGCGTAGCAGGAGTGATCCAGGGTCATGCTTCCCGACATAAGCGTGATCTCATTTCCATACAGGTCGCTGTTGTTGTTCCAGAGAATGCAGTTGCTGAAGAGGGGAGAGGCACTGCTGGAATAGACCGCTCCGCCGTAATAGCTTGCGCTGTTGAGAGTGAAGGTGGCGTTCGCGATCTGCGGCGAGCCGTCATAAATATATATTGCGCCGCCTTCTCCATCAAATCCACCCGCCCCGATGGCTTCATTATCGGTAAAAAGCGCATTGACGATCGCGGGAGAACTGCCATGAACATATACGGCGCCGCCGTTAAGTGCCGAATTAGAGGAAAAGCGGGCGTTCCGGATGGCTGCGGCAGAAGTTTCCTGGAAATAGATCCCGCCGCCACTAGTGCCTGCCGCATTATCGGTAAATTCAACCTGATCAAAAAGTATCCCGACATTGCAACGATAAATAACAAGCCCGGCGCCTTTGCCGCTCCCCGTCGTGTTCTGAATGAAGCGGATATTCGACAGATTTGCTGCGGAGACATAGCAATACATGCCGCCGCCGTCGCTGCTTGCATGGTTCGATACCAGCACCAGATTTCTCAGGGTGGGGTTTCCGCGATGCAGCGCCATACCGCCGCCTAACTGATCATAGTATTCCGACCCGTCGGCATATCCGCCGCGGATAGTGAATCCGTCCAGGACCGCGCTTGAAACAAGCGATGTGGAACCGGGGACGCCGGTGAGCGCATCGGGATGGTTGATCACGTGATAACAGTTGTCGCTGTTCAGTCCCTGCGTGCCGATATCGCCGCTGAGAATGGTCTCGTTCGCGCCGCCTAGCCCGAAATCACTGCGCTCGCTCACGGCGCTTTCCGTCCCCGCGAAGCCGCCGTAGATGGCGACCCCGTTCTTCAGCTGGAAGGTCTTATAGCGATCGCCGCTGCCCTGGATCTCAACGGAAGGATAATAGGTCCCCGCGGCGGCCCATACTTCGTCGCCGGAACCGGCGGCGCTCAGCGCGGCTTGAAGTCCTTCATAGGCATTTGCCCAGCTGGTGCCGTTCTTGCTTCCGGCGCCCGTGACGGTGACATAACGCGTCGCGCCAAACGCCAGCGACAGCAGAAAAACGCAGATCAACAGAATTTTTTTCATGATACGGTCCTTTTGTACAGATTTATTACCAATTATTTTCAAACATTAACATCATTTTTCACACCCTTGTACACGCGTTTGCATTGTGTCCCGACAGGCCGTTTATCGGACGCCGCCGGCAGGTGCAGATGTCAAGCCATATCCTAAATTAGTATAGAACAGGCGGAAATTTAAAGGGAGTTATTATTCAAAACAAGATAAAACAAGATATTTAACAAAAAATATGACAACAATAAACCCTTTAAATAGTTAATGATAAGGATAATTATATAATTAAGAAACAGGAACGGGCCCACGGTCACGTCTCCCGGAACAATGTTTATGACATGATGGAATAGGTTTACGCTGAGGAGATCCTGAAACAAGTTCAGGATGACACGGTTTGGTTGTTCAGGATGACACGGTTTGGTTCGCCCCTGCCGATACCCGCAAAAAAAATCCCTCCCCATTTTCACGGGAAGGGATTTCAAGTCTTCTTTGTGTTT
>CALMFL010000164.1 GCA_937862595.1 uncultured Fidelibacterota bacterium | reverse complement strand
CTCTCCGCCGCTTAGTCGCCTAGTCTTCAACATACAGCACCTTGCCCATAAAGAATATCGTGCCGCTCTCCTGTTCACGAATGGCAAAAAGGAAGGGGCGGTTCAAAACGATTTGCGGATAGGCCGGAACGGATACGTAACCCACTTCGACGGCGGTCACGGCCGCGGCTTCGGTGCCTTCTTCGTTGACTTCGATAAAGGTTTTATGAAGAACACGGTTGATATAAAGTCCGCCAAAAGGATTGATGCCCGTAAAATCGGCATTCATCGCGAAGGCGGGACCCATGCCGAGCGCGATCAGAACGTCATTCAGCGTTTCCTTGTATTCAAAGGTGAAACGCGGCAATCTGACAGCAACCTGGGTTTTCTCCGTGCTAAGAGAATCCATCCAGGATCCCCATTCGCTTTGCGTGATATCGGCGATAAAGCCATTGATGTCCGTTCCCGATGCCGGCAGGATCAGCGTCATGCTGAATTTTTCGTCGCCGTAGGGCAGGTCCACGATCTGCATATCCTCGTTTTGGTAGTAATAAAATTCCGCTAGCTGGCTCATCATGCGGACCGTTTCGGTGCCGCCGTCGTAGCGGTAAAAGGGCCAGTCGGCCGTCAGGTCCGGGTCGAACTCCCAGGTCCAGGCAGCCTTGAAATACAGGGCGTTGATCAGGTACATGACCGCTTCGGGAGGAATGGCGTCGATAATGCTCTCGATCTTTTGATTGGTGTTGTTGCTGACCCACTGATTGATCGTGTTGACGCTTGCGGGATTTCCGAAATCCAGGGTGTTGCTTTCCGCATTATAATAGTCCCGGTTGACGGCAATAAAGGCGGAGTCCACGGCGAAGCCGTCATCCGCCCAGATGGAATTCGCAATGTCCAGGGTTACCCTGTCGTCCGCCCCGGTCAGATAATCCGTCAGATTTTTATAAGCCAGATTCACGTCATCTACGGACATGTCCGAAAAGCCCAGGACCTCCGCCATGGCCGTTTGCGTTTCGCCTCGGGCGCCGTTATAGGTCATGCTCAGCGCGGTGGAAATGCTGAAGGGTGAGATCAGGATATTCTCGTCTTCCTGCAAGGCATTCAGCGCCGGAAATATTTCCAGGGCAAAGGTGTTTCCCCGCGCCGCAACGGATTTTTCAAGTGCCGTTATTTCCACGTCCGCTTCCGGACCGCTGCAGCTCCAGATCCCAAACAGGAAAAAGAGCATGAATATGAAAGTCGTTGCTCGTTTCATCACAGCCTCCGTTTTTATAAGATACCAGTTTGAAAATGATGTTTTGCCTTATAATGTTTCACGTTATTTTTAAAATATTGAAAATTAATACTGTACACAACAAAATATTATCTTGTTATTCCCGCCGTATTCCGTCTACAGTTTTATTGCAATCACCTGTCTTTTTCGCTAAATTTCACGATATTCTGAACCCTTCGAACGATGGAGACCGCATGAAGGAACTTTCCAAGACCTACGACCCGAAGCATGTAGAAGATACCTGGTTTTCCCGCTGGAGCAAAAAAAACTATTTTCATTCCGAGCCGGCAGCGGACAAAAAAGCTTTTTGCGTGATGATCCCGCCGCCCAATGTCACGGGCATGCTGACGATGGGCCATATTCTGAACAATACCCTGCAGGATATCCTGGTCCGGCGCGCCCGCATGCAGGGCTTCGAGACCCTGTGGCTGCCGGGCACCGATCACGCCGGCATCGCCACCCAGGCCCGGGTGGAAAAACATCTCCGTGAAAACGAAGGAAAGACGCGTCATGACCTTGGCCGCGAGGCCTTTGTACAGCGCATCTGGGAATGGAAAGAGCAGTACGGCGGCATGATCATCAAACAGCTGAAGAAGCTCGGCGTCTCCTGCGACTGGGAACGCGAGCGCTTTACCCTGGATGACGGACTTTCAAAAGCCGTGCGCGAAGTGTTCGTCCGCCTGTATGAAAAAGGACTGATCTATAAAGGCCGCCGCATTATCAACTGGTGCCCGGTCTCGCACACCGCGCTGTCCGACGAGGAAGTGATCTATCGCGAAAGCAAAGGGCATCTCTGGTATTTCCGTTATCCGGTCAAGAATCAGAAAGGCCGCTGTCTGGTGATCGCGACCACGCGGCCGGAAACCCTGCTCGGCGATACGGCGGTCGCGGTGCATCCCGAAGACGAGCGCTACCGCGATCTCATCGGAAAGACCCTTCTTTTACCGCTTGCGGACCGCGAGATCCCCGTTGTGGCGGACGACTACGTGGATCGCGAATTCGGAACGGGCGCCGTCAAGATCACGCCGGCCCATGATCCCAACGACCACGACATCGCCCTGCGGCACGGACTGGAATTCCTGAACATCATGAATCCGGACGCCAGCATGAACGAGAACGTTCCCGAACGTTTCCGCAACCTGGAACGCTACGCCTGCCGGAAAGCGGTCGTCAGGGAAATGGAAGACCTGGGTCTGGTCGAAAAGATCGAACATTATACCCATAGCGTCGGCTACAGCGAACGCGCACACGTGCCCATCGAACCCCGGCTTTCGGAACAGTGGTTCGTCAGCATGCAGCCGCTTGCAAAACCCGCCCTGGACGCGGTGAACAGCGGACGCATCACCTTTAATCCCGAACGCTGGACGAAGACCTATAACCACTGGATGGAAAACATCAAGGACTGGTGCATCAGCCGCCAGCTCTGGTGGGGGCACCGCATTCCCGTATTCAATTGCCCGGATTGCGGCTGGGAATCCGCGCTTCGTGAAGATCCGGAAGTTTGCCCGGTCTGCGGCAGCAAGAATATCAAACAGGACGAGGACGTTCTGGACACCTGGTTCTCCTCCTGGCTCTGGCCCTTTTCCACGCTGGGCTGGCCCGATAAGAACCCCGATCTGAATTATTATTACCCCACCGACGATCTGGTCACCGCCCCGGACATCATCTTTTTCTGGGTCGCCCGCATGATCATGGCCGGACTGGAATTCATGGGCGACATTCCCTTTAAGAACGTGTATTTCACCGGACTGATCCGGGACATGCAGGGCCGCAAGATGAGCAAGTCACTGGGAAATTCCCCCGATCCGCTGGACATCATCGAGCAATACGGCGCCGACGCCCTGCGTTTCGGCATGATGCTGATCGCGCCCAAAGGGCATGACATCCTGTTCGACGTTACCCAGATCGAGGTCGGCCGGAATTTCATGAACAAGCTCTGGAACGCCAGCCGTTTTGTCCTGATGAACCTCGACAAGGATATCGAACCCGGAA
>CALMFL010000163.1 GCA_937862595.1 uncultured Fidelibacterota bacterium | reverse complement strand
GAACGCAACGGTGTCCCCACCCATATCACGGACAAGATCTGCGAGAACATCGATCCGAACGCCATGTTCATCGGCTTTGCGCGCCGCTTCGCCACCTATAAACGCGCAACTCTGATCTTCCATGACGAGGAGCGCCTGAAGCGCATCCTGAACGAAAAGGACAAACCGGCCGTCATCTTCTTTGCCGGCAAAGCGCATCCGGCGGACCGGCCCGGACAGGAACTGATCCGGCAGATCTATGAAATGTCCATGCGGGACGAATTCCTCGGAAAGATCGTCCTGCTTGAGAATTACAACATGTCCCTCGCCCGTTACCTTGTCTCCGGCGTGGACATCTGGCTGAACAATCCCCGCCGGCCCCGCGAGGCAAGCGGCACGTCCGGAGAGAAGGTCCCGATCAACGGCGGCATCAATTTCTCGGTGCTGGACGGCTGGTGGCGCGAGAGCTACAACGGAAAGAACGGCTGGTCCATCGGCGAAGAAAAGGAATACGACCACCTGGATATCCAGGACAGCGAGGATGCAAGCAGTCTCTACTACACCCTTGAAAATTCCATTATTCCCGAATTTTTCGAAGCGGGCGACGGCGACTTCTCCCCCGCCTGGGTCAAACGCATGAAAGAATCGATCAAATCCGTCGTGCCCGCCTTCAGCACGGCACGGATGGTAAAGGATTACGTGAATGACCTTTACATGCCGGCCTACGACTATACCCGGACGCTGACGGCCGACCAGGAAGCGGGCGCCAAAACCCTTGCCGCATGGAAAGAAAAGGTGCAGAACGCCTGGCATCAGATCTGGATCACCGAGATCAATCCCGTCGGTGACTTTACCAATGAGCTCACCATCACCCTCAACGCCGACATCGATCTGGACGGGCTCTCACCCGAGGACGTGGCTGTAGAAGCCCTGCTGGTGCATGAAGGCTTTGAAGACCAGCCCCCGGCCGAGATCATGGAACTGAAATGCCGGCACGACGATACCGCCGGGAACCGTTACCACTACTCGGGGGACCTGCAGATACCCAAAGGCGGGAACTACCGTTACGGGATACGCGTCCGGCCCGTCCATCCGCTTCTGAAAACACCTTTTGAAACACGGCTGATCCGCTGGATGGAATTCTAACGCAGGAAGAGGAAAAGCCCATGATATGTGAACGCCGACCGGTCAAACGGCCGGCGTTTTCATTTTAAGCCTGTGTCCCCGCCGCGGGCGGCTCACCGCCGGGCGTCAATTTTAAAACGCATTTTTCATTTTCAATTCAGTCTTTTTGTCCTTAAAATAACTCCGATATTTCTTTTAGGAGGGAATAACATGAGCAGACGTTACAACGGAACGCCGATCAAAACCATTAAGGCAATTAACCGCCTTTTCCCGCATGTCATGCCCACCCGGAACGGTGCGGCCGTCTATGCGGATGTCAAACTGGAAATGGACAAGGCCCTGGCCTACCTGAACAGGATCAACGAAGGCAAGGAAAAAAAGGACCAGATCAAGGTCTTCGACCTGTATCTTGCGGCGATCCACCGCCTGTACCTGGAGCGCCCGCGGCTGAACCGCTTCATTATCGGCCGCCGCTACTATCAGCGGAATGAGCATCTCTATTTCTTCGTATCAAAGCGCGAACTGACCGATGACGGCGAGGAACGCACCATCGGGCTGAAACTGGGTCCCCGCGACACGCTTGACATCGTCCACGAAAAGGCGCGCGGCGAGATCCGGGAATCCAAGAGCGGGAAATCGGAAAAGAACGACGAGAAAGCCGTCGAGATCCTGACCAAACTTCCCCGCTGGTTCGTGAAGTTCTTTGCCTGGCTGATGTACGATTTTCTGGATCAGCACAACATGATGCCGCAGGGACTTGCCGCCACCGACAGCATGCACGGATCCGCCTATATCGCGAACCTGGGAAGCTTCGGCGTCGTGAACCCGCCGTATCATCATCTCTATGACAACGGGGACATCTCGATCTTCTTCGTTATCGGCGCCCTGATCAAGGAAGCGGTCGTCGATCAGCAAAGCGGCAAGATCGAGGTCAAGACCGTCGCCCCCATCCGCGTGACCGTGGATGAGCGCATTGCGGACGGCGTCTATTTTAACAACTCTTTCCAATTGCTGAACAGCTACATCCAGGACCCGGAAAAACTCATGAGCATGCCGGAGAACATGAAAGACCCCTACCCCGGGGTAAAGTTCAAAAAGAAAAAAACATAGATCGAACGCCAACATATGAAAACGCCCCGGTGAACGGGGCGTTTTTCATTGCTTGCATAAGTTATTATCCCGACGCAGAATTCGCGCCTTAGGGTCATATCGTTTTCTGAAGATCCATAAAAACATTCCTGATCTCGACCGGCTCCGC
>CALMFL010000162.1 GCA_937862595.1 uncultured Fidelibacterota bacterium | reverse complement strand
ATAAACGTCTTAATATAGCCCCTATTTCACTTATTTACAACGGAATACAAACTAAAGGCATTCTTAAAAATATGCGTAAGATTCCGTTTGAATTCTTGTGATTTTTTGTGCAAGTTCCAGAGATGATAAATACGGGAATTTAATGGAAATTTCGTATGGGGTGAGCGTATGAAAAAATTTGTCTGTCTGCTGTTTATCTTTGTCTCCTTTCAAACCGTTTCGGCGCAGGACATCCCGGTCTTCTTCGCAGGGAATAACCGCGGATCCCTCGTCCCCTGCGGCTGCGACGTTCCCAGCGGCGGCTGGCCCCGGATCGGAGCTGTCCTGGATAACACGGACGCCTCGGCGGTACGGATCGCCGCCGGCAATCATTTCTTTTCGCACGTGCCGACGCCGAGGGACGATCAGATCCTCGACCAGAACAAAGCCCTGCTTCAGGCGGCGCTTTTCTCGGAATATCATTTTGACGTGATCAACGTGGGCGAATACGACCTGTGTTACGGCCTGCGCTTTCTGCAGAATGCCGGATCCACACACGTTCTGCCCTTTGTTTCCGCCAATGTGCGCGATGCGGACGGATACGCCCCTTTCCCGCCCTACCGGATCGTTTCGCGCAAGGGGATCGAGATAGCGTTCATCGGCATCTGCGAACCGCAAAACGGATTTAATTATTCTGCAGTGAATCCGGTGCCGGTATTGAAGAAACTGCTTGAAGAGGGCATCGCCGAAGAAGCCGACTTTGTCATTCTTCTGGCCGACTCCCCCCCGTCCCGGACCTTAACGGAATTCCTTAAGAGCACGCCCGGCATCGACCTGGCGGTTTGCGCAAGGGATCCGCTCAGTACCGAGGTTCCGCTCCATTACGGCACGACAGCGCTTGCCCAGATGGGAAGCCAGGGGAAATACCTGGGGATCCTGGATCTTGAATACGGGGCCAAGAAGACGGACTGGATGGACATATCCCCCTATGATCGCGTTGTACGAAAAGCGGAAAAGTCCCTCCCCTATGCCGAAGACAGGAAGGCCGCTGAAAAGCAGCTGAAAAAACAACGGATGAACCTGTTGAACCTGTCGAAAAAACATCCTGACCGCTATTTATGGAAAATGCTTTTTCTGGACGGGAATATCATGGATGATCCGGCGATAAAAACACGCGTCACCGAATATGAAACTTACCCCGGCGAATAAATAAAAAAGCCCCCTCAGGGAGGGGGCCCGGTATCTTTACAGGTCAACGACCCTGCTGCTGCGTCCCGTGCCGGTAAAGGCGGCGATCCTTATGGTTTCACCGCTCCTGACGGGTACGGGTTTGGTATATTCCTTCGAATTCGCAAGCGGTTCGGAGCCGTCCGTCGTATAGCGCAGGGTCAATCCCGGAAAACGGATATTCGCTTTGAGCATGCCGTCCTCGATGACGGCTCCCGGAAGGGGAATGCGGTACTTTACGCCCAGGCGGTCAAGCCGCGGGAACTCGAATTGCCCGATCCGGTTCACAAAAATATTCCAATCGCTTTCGCGAGCCGCGATCCGTGCCTCCTTGTCCTCGATGCGCGCCCATTCGGGCTGAGGGCTCCAGGCGCGTTCCGCCAGTCCGAACACTTTGGGGAAGGTCTTGTATTCCACGTCTTCCCAGATGCGCAGGTTCTCGCTCCAGAGGGCGCTTGAAAGTCCGAGGATATTGCGTTTCCCGGTCTCTGTCAGGGCTTCCTTGCCCTCAAAAAGCGCGGGGAGGACCGGATCGCCCATAAGGGTCTTTTCGGCGCATTTCGTGATATCGAACGGCGTGAACTCCCATGCGCTCCGCGTATCGCTATACCCGCCCCAGTAGAGCCCGGGTTCGTCGGGGTCGCGGTTGTAGGCAAAGTCAAAGTAAAAATTCGTCGCATTCAGCATGACAATGGGGAATCCCGTATTGGCGATGCGGTAGCCGAGATCTTCGGCTCCCCATCCCCAGACGTTGTTCCAGATATAGGCGACGATCCCTTCGTCCACCAGCGACGGATCGGGCTCGCGATGCCCGTCCCCGTTCATGCAGGCCACTTCTTCCCAGCCGGCGGTATGGATCGCGTGCTTCTTCAGCAGGGCGCTTACCCTTTGGGTAAAATACTTATGGAGCTCGCCGGGCGAACGGTAGGTATCCTGACTTTCGAGGAAAGCCCTGCATACGGGCGAATGCGTGAAAGCGCCGCGCGGGACCTCGTCTCCCCCGATATGCAGCGTGGTCAGGGGCGCATCCGCCGCTTTGTACATGGAAACAAGCTCTTCGATCACGAGATCGACGAAACGGTAGGTCGATTCCATGCAGGGATTTGCGGTATTGTCGTTGAAACGCTGGGCGGAGCTGAAGCGCGAGGTATCCTGAAAATCGGTCAGCAGGTACATGTTCGCGGAATCCGGCTTCCCGGCATCCATATAACGGTAATAACGGCTTTCCATCGCCTTGATCGCGGAGCGGATATGTCCGGGCATGTCGATCTCGGGGATCACCTCGATATGGCGGCTGTGGGCGAACTGCAGGATCTCAATGAAATCTTCGCGCGTGTAGTAGCCGCTCCCGTTCCCCGAGTTCGGGTCCGCAAAGGGACCCGATCCCAGCGCCGGCTGAAGATGATCGCGTTCGTCTTTTGTATGGCCCCGGAACGCGCCGAGCTGCGTCAGTTCCGGCAGGGCCCTGATCTCCACGCGCCATCCTTCGTCGTCCGTGATATGGAAATGAAGCTTGTTGAGTTTGTAGGTCGCCATCAGGTCCAGAAAGCGCAGGATTTTCGCCTTTGAATGGAAACTCCGGGATACGTCAAGGTGCATGCCGCGATAGCTGAAACGCGGCGCATCTTCCACCCTCACCCGCGGAAGGACGACCGTTCCCGCAGGCGCCGTCGCCGCAGACGCCGGCATCAGGGAAAGGAGGCTTTGGATCCCGTAGAAGACCCCCGCCGCATCCGCTCCGTAGATCTGCACGCCGCTGTCCGGATCAACATTCAGCAGGTAGGATTCGGGATCGCCGTCCCGGAGGTTCAGAATGATGCGGGTATGGGTGTAATTCCCGAAATCGGGACTGCGGAACTTGTATTTCAGGATCTTTTCGCCAAAGATCTCCTGCAGGCGTTCCTGAAGGTAGGCGGCCTCATTGCCCAGGCTTGTGTAGTAGAATATGTCAATATTTTCGCTGAGCGTCACATCCCCGCCTTTCCGGACCAGGGACAGCGGCGTGGGGAAAACCGGCGAAAGGCCGGCGGGATCCAGCGTCTGCAGTCCTTCATTTTCATTATAGCGTATTTCTGCTGTCTGGACAGGCAAATGGTCGGCTTCGGAACGCCGCAATGCGGCGTCGGAGGGGAAGGGAAGCACCGTGGTTTCCCCTGCCGGCAGAAGGACATCTTTCCGCAGCAGGCGCTTGATGACAAAATAGCCGCCGCTGGGCGCATCGGTCAGGTTCATCGCATAGTGCGTCCCGATCAGGGGGAAGGTGATACTTTCACCCGGCTTGAGGCCCGGGAATTTCTCCGTCGGAAGAATACGGTTGTAGTCGCCGTTCAGGGTTCTTGATACGACGATATCGTTTTCCTGATCCGCCGTGAGAGAACGGAACCAGCTGAAATAGAATTCCCAGTTCTTGTGCGTCAGCGTGTACTTCGAGTTGTTGGTAAAGGTCAGCTCGCCTTTATGCTGACTTCCCGTTTTGTACTGGTTTTGCACCAATTGCCAGGAAACCCCGATCGTTCCGCGATCGTTGCTACAGGACATCACGGTGACCGCCAGGGCAAGCAGGATAAAGAAGAATTTCTGTATTTTCATGCATTTCCCTTTCCTCATTAGTGAATAAATTTTATTTAATACCAGGAAACAAATCGCTTCCTGATGATCGTTTCCTTGTCCCGGACAGCCTGCTGTCCCGCCGCCACCAGTTCCTGCACATGTTCAAAGTCAAAATTATACGCACCCCGGTAGGCGGTCAGGGACAGGGTGGCCTCCGGTCCTTTGTGCAGACGGTGGATCGAGCAGGTCAGGGCGCGGAAGAGCACATCGTAACCGTTCCGGATATCCGTCTTCAGGACCGGACGCAGGGGAACCACATCTACGGACATGATTTTTCTGTAACCCATTTCCCGGGCAATGTGCACCGGGAGGTTGTCCGCAAAGGCGCCGTCGATGAACAGGCTCTCCCCCATTTCATAGGGTTCGATAAAGGGCGGGACCGCCATGGAACAGCGGATCGCTTCCGCCAGATTCCCGTTTGTGAAAACGTTCTCTTTACCGCTGATCATATCCACGGCGTTGCAGGCAAAGGGGATCTTTGTCGACTCGATCGTGCAGTCGTCCGTGACATCGCGAAGACGCTGCAGCATTTTTTCTCCGGACTCGGCCCCCCGGTGATGTCGCAGGTGAAACAGGGTC
>CALMFL010000161.1 GCA_937862595.1 uncultured Fidelibacterota bacterium | reverse complement strand
GTTATGATGGTCTATACATTTTTAAAAATACTTTTTCAAGTAATGTAATACCTGTTCCTGCTACTTTTAATTTATATCAGAACTACCCCAACCCCCTGAATCCAACCACAACGATCGAGTATGAGCTCCCTGAAGCTCAAAACATAACACTTCAGATCTTTGACATAACTGGCCGTTTGGTTGAAACTCTTGTCGATGGATTCAAAGAAGCAGGAAATTGGGATGTTAAATGGAACGCCGGCAATTACAGTTCGGGTATTTATATCTATCGCTTAGAATACGGTGACAAGCATATTTCCAGGAAAATGCTGTTGATGAAATAGTGACTGGTGATTGGTAACTAGTGACTAGAAAGATATCCGAACACCGATTAACGATATTCGATTTGCGAAGTAAATATTTTCTTTCTCCCAGTGCTCAGGGCTCACCCTCTCATCAAAAAATACCACCAAACATCTCTCATAAAATCTATGTAATAAAAAAATCCCCATCACTAGAATGGGGAAGTTTTATTAGCCAGCCTTCGCTACCAACTACGCTTTCGCTTCGTCGGTCAAGAAAGCTACGGCTGACCTTCGTCCCGAATACTCGGGACTTCGGTACGCCATCTAGGACTTGAACCTAGAACCAACGGATTAAGAGTCCGCTGCTCTACCAATTGAGCTAATGGCGCGAAAGATAGCTAATAAGCCAATAAGCTAATGAGTTGATAAGTGCGGAAGCTGCTGTTTCGCCTTTTCTTGCGGTTCAAACAGATGCTTTCGGCGATGAGAATAAGTTATAGGAGAAAAAACGGACATTTTGCCGGATCACTCAGCTCTCATAACTCATAATTCATAACTCATAACTCAAAAATCGTCCACCTTCGCTCCGGCGTTTCGGAGCTGCGGCGGACCTTCGTTTAGCTTCTCCGCCGAATGGCGGAGAAGCTAAACTTCGGTACGCACGGAAGGATTCGAACCCTCGACCTACGGAACCGGAATCCGTCGCTCTATCCAGCTGAGCTACGTGCGCGTATGCGGACCTCGGTAAATTCGGTCCGATTTCAATAAGCGGAAAAATATAAGGGATATGCCCTTTTTTTCAAACGGCAAAATGAATTATTTCGAACCCCGCTATTTTATGACCATCCGGTAGCGGGCAATGCCGCGGATCAGCTGCTTGCTGACAAAGTCGCTGTGGTACTCGCCGGAGAGATAAAGATCCGTCTGATCGCAGTAATGCGGACTTTTGGGAATGCCCGAAATGCCGGTCGGGATCACGGTCAGCGAGCGGTCCCAGTCATCGGTGGTATAAATATGCCGATGCGAGGGTCCGTGCTCGACTTTGTAGGGATTATAATAGCGGAAAGCAAAGGGCGCGACCGAAAAACAATCTCCGCCCATTTCAAAGGGACCCCGGTTGAAATTGAAGAGCCGGTCCAGCAGCGCAACGCTGCCCAGGGGGTGCTCAAGCCGTAGCTTGTGCAGATCTCCCCAGCGCCAGGCGTCGGGTTTTTTCCCGAGTTTACGGCTCAGGTCGGCAACGGCGTCTTTGAAACTGCTTCGGATCACATCGTTCACGCCTTCGACGGCGGGCGTCGTGACGTCATCCGTCCAGGGCGAAGCGGGGTTGCCCCAGGTGTTCATGATAAAATTCCTGACAAAGCTGCTGCTTCGGAGGACCATGTCGTAATGCAGGCTGTCCAGTTCGTCTGCGATCATGTTCTCCAGGTACTTCAGGTAGAAGGCCTCAAGGATGCAGGGCGCGGCGGCGTCTTTGTCGAGTTCCCCGTTCCACGTTTTAAAAATGGCGAACGCTTCGGTCTCTTTCGGACTTAGATCGCTGTTGCTCAGCACGGCAACCATCAGGGGCTTCAGGTCCGCATAAAGCAGAGAATACCGGTCGTTCTGGATCGACCGCATGTCCTGAACGCTCAGATAGTCCTTCCTCTCAAGCAATTCCCGGATCCGGTTGATCCGGTAGGGCGCGTCGGGCCAGTGGCTGATGGAAAAGGGATAGGATTCCCCGACGGCGCGGTTGTTCGCGGACGAGACCATGCAGTTTTCCGGATTGTAGCTGAAGGGAAGGTCCTCGAACGCCATCAGGCCGGTCCAGTCGCAGGAATCGGTTTCTCCGGGATACACGGCGTAATAATGATCTTTTTTCAGGGGAATGCCGGCGGCGTTCTGCATGCCGATATTCCCGTGGATGTCTGCGTAGACAATATTCTGGCTGATGGATTTAAAATGGCTTGCCGCCGTGCGGAAGGACTCCCAGTCGGTCGCGCGGTTCAGTTGATAGACGCCGTAAAGCTCGTTGCTTTCCTCATTGCCGATCCAGCGCATGGAAAGCGCGGATTCGTTGATATTCCGGAATGAGGAGATAATGGGGCCGCGATGGGTGAAGCGCAGCGTGACGTTCCGCGTGTCCCCGGACTTGGTTTTGATGGCTTCCTCGCGGATCAGCAGGGGTTCCCACCTGCCGTTAAAGAGGTACAGGGTCGAATCGCCGTTGAGCGTTTCGATATAAAAATCGGTATCGTCGGCGCCGACATTGGTCAGGCCCCAGGCAATGCGTTCGTTGTGCCCCGCGACCACGTAGGGCTGGCCGGGGACCGCCACGCCGCTTACATCCAGTTTCCCGGGGACGACGCAGTGCATCTGATACCAAATGCCCGGTGCGAACAGTCCGAGATGCATGTCGTTGCACAGGATCGCCGCACCCGTGCGCGTTTTGTATCCGTTGACCGCCCAGTTGTTGCTGCCGAAGAATACGCCGGTCAGTCCGAGGCTGCCGAGCTGTTCAAAGGCATCGTTCAGGTCCGAGGATATTTCGGCCTTTTCCAGTCCGGGATAGACGAGAGTCGGGTGCATGGCGCTCTCGGGAAGGAAGGCGCGCACCTTTTCTTCGCCCGCCTGCCGGGTCAGTTGGTGCAGGGAAATTTTACTGCGGTAGCCGGAGGTAAGGTCCCAGGACATATAGCCGATCATATTAACGGAATGCAGGGGCTCCCAGGGTTCGGGTTCGTATCCGAGGATGGCGAATTCGGGAGGAAGGTTTTTCCGGTTCATTTCAAGGTACTGGTTCACCCCGTCGGCGAAAGCGATCAGCGAGAGGCGGACCGCCGGGTCGAGCCCGTTTAGAATGGCTTCGGATTTGTCGCTGATCCTCAGGGCGCGCATCAGGGCGTCGGTCCGGATCATGCGGTCCCCGAAGATCTCCGAAAGCCGCCCGGTCGTGGCGCGGCGCATCAGGTCCATCTGCCACAGACGGTCCTGCGCCATCACATAGCCGACAGCCCGGTAGAGGTCTTCCTCGTTTTCCGCAAAGATATGCGGGACCGCGTATTCATCGCGGAATATTTCAACGGGCGAGATCATGTTGCGAAGGTCCGCATCCAGATCATAGTCCGGAATGGCGCGCGAACCGATCCGGTCGACGAAAAACAGGCCGGAAAGGAAGACGATCACGATCAATAATAAAGCGACTTGTATGATCCGAAGGAAAAGCTTCATGATATCACCCCGATGTTAAGACATGTGACTAGGAATTCATGGTGCGAAGGAATTCCTTGTTGCTCTTGGTATGGGACATGCGGTCGATCATGAATTCCATGGCCTCCATCGGGCTCATCTCATTCAGGAATTTTCGCAGGATCCATATGCGCGCCAGTTCTTTCGGCGGCAGCAGCAATTCTTCCTTGCGGGTGCTGGACCGGTTGACGTCGATCGACGGGAAGATCCGGCGGTCGCTCAGGCGGCGGTCAAGCACGAGTTCCATGTTGCCGGTGCCCTTGAATTCTTCGAAGATCACATCGTCCATGCGGCTGCCCGTGTCGATGAGCGCCGTGGCGATGATGGTGAGACTTCCGCCGTTCTCGATATTCCGGGCGGACCCGAAGAAGCGTTTCGGTTTATGAAGGGCGTTGCTGTCGATACCTCCGGACAGGATCTTGCCGGAATGGGGAACGACGGCATTGTGCGCGCGTCCGAGCCGGGTGATGCTGTCGAGGAGGATCACGACGTCATGGCCGTATTCGACCAGGCGCTTGGATTTTTCCAGGACCATCTCCGATACCTGAACGTGGCGTTCCGGCGGTTCGTCGAAGGTGGAGCTGATGACCTCGGCGTTGACATGGCGTTCCATGTCGGTGACCTCTTCCGGCCGCTCGTCGATCAGCAGGACCATCAGGATGACCTCGGGATGATTTGCCAATATGCAGTTGGCGATCTTTTGCAGAAGAATGGTCTTGCCCGTCTTCGGCTGCGCGGTGATCAGGCCTCGCTGGCCTTTCCCGATCGGGGTCAGAAGGTCCATGATGCGGGTTGAAAAATCGTTTTCGTCGTAGCGTTCGAGATGCAGACGGTCCTCGGGATACAGCGGGGTCAGGTTCTCGAAGGATTCCAGGCTTTTCGCCATGGCGGGATCCTGATAGTTGATGGCTTCGACTTTCAGGAGGGCAAAGAATTTTTCGCCTTCTTTGGGCGGCCGCAGCTGTCCCGCCACCAGATGGCCGGTCCTTAGTCCGAAACGGCGTATCTGGGTCGGCGCCACATAAACGTCCAGGTCGCTGCTGAGGTAGCTGAACCGGACGCTGCGCAGAAAGCCGTACCCGTCCGGGAGCACCTCCATGATGCCCTCCTCGAAGACGTGCCCGCTGCACTCCGCCTGGGAGGCAAGGATCTTGAAGACCAGTTCCTGTTTTTTCAGGTTCTGCACGCCGGGAACTTCCAGTTCCAGCGCCGCTTCCTGCAGGGTCTTCAGGTTCATTTCCAATAATTGCAAAATAGTATAATGTGCTGATTTCTCTTCTTCGTTCAATGTCGTAACTGTTTCGGCCACAGAAACCCCTATGTATTTATGGTTGAAAAGTGAAAGTACGGTGTTGTGGTGTAACATAAATAAGTTGATTCCACATGTCAAGTCGAAAAAACAAAAATACCATAATTTTATTTTATTTTTTTTACCCGGTTAAACCACGCTGACAGGGCGGCGGGAGAGGGCGTTTTTTCCTCCCCGGAGCCCCGTTCGGTGTCCGCCGGGACGGGGTGGAAAATCGGGCCGGAACGGCGGCATCCAAAAATTAATTATCATCCTAATAAGCTGTAAATCCTGAAATTACCGCAGGGGGAATTATTTTAATTGAAAAATTGATTTGATTTTATTTTCAACATGTTGTATTATCTCTTTCGTAATTCACACTATATATTGTGGATATTCACAAAACAAGGTTAACAGGGGTCTAAATGTCGTTCACAAACATGTTCAAATATCGTGGTAAATTTACGAAAAAGGTGGGGGAGGAAAAGATACGGAATTACCAGAATTTGTATGAACATCTGAAGGCCGAGATCAAGGCCGGGAACCTGCCCGAACACAAGAACTACCTGAACCACAATGAACTGGCCGAGAATATTTACAAAAAGAAATATTACCTGCGCGACTATGAGGGAAATCCCATCGAGAACCGTCCCGAGGACGTGTTCATGCGCATCGCTTCCTTTGTTGCGGCCCAGGAGAACTCCAAGATCAAGCAGACCCAGTGGGCGGAACATTTTTACCGCGACCTGTACAACGGCCACTGGATCGCCGGCGGGCGCGTGCTGGCCGGGGCGGGCGACCTGTATCGCCTGAAGACCCTCGCGAACTGTTTTGTGACCGGCATTCCCGAAGACAATATCGAATCGATCTATGCCACCGCGGCGGAATGCGCGCGGACCTATTCCTACGGGGGCGGCGTGGGCGTCGACATCACCCCGCTGCGTCCGCGGGATTCCATCGTCCATAACGCCGCCGACAGCTCGACCGGCGCGGTCTCTTTCATGGAGCTGTTCTCCATGACCACCGGCCTGATCGGACAGTCCGGCCGGCGCGGCGCGCTGATGCTGACCATTGATATCAAACATCCCGACATCCTCCATTTCATCAAGGTCAAGAAGACGCCCAACTGGGTGACCAAGCAGGTGGTGGAACAGTGCCGCTGGAGCGGGAAGTTCAACGACGAACAGCTTTCGGAATTGAAGAAGCAGGTGATGGAAAACACGCAGATCCGTTTTGCGAACACCTCCATCAAGGTTTCCGATGAATTCATGCAGGCCGTCCGCGAGGAAACGGAATACAAGCGCGACACCATCCTGATCTACCGCAAAAAACACAAGCTTCGCCTGACCGAAGCCCTCCAGGATGACGGGTATTTCTACTCCCTGGGCATCCCGAGCAAGAACATCGGGGATTATGAACTGCTCGAAACCTTCCGGGACGCCGGCAAGATGAACGAATGGCTGGATGACCAG
>CALMFL010000160.1 GCA_937862595.1 uncultured Fidelibacterota bacterium | reverse complement strand
CTACTGAATCAAATTCCCCCGTACCGTTTTCTCAGGATCCAGTCCGCGCACATCATGAGGAACATGAGCAGGTAAAATCCCCCGGCTTTTCTCGCTTCGAAGCTTCGGGTGACCCGGACCCGGATTTTTTCACCGCGGACACAGGCACGGAGACTGTCGGCCTCCGCCAGCGAAAAGGAAACGCCCCCGTGACGGCTGCTGAGCATGCCGAGCGCCCCTGCATCGCAGCCCTGCATTGCGGACTCCAGATCATTGGCGAAGATACGAACCCGGGCCGTGTCGCGGCCGACCGCCTGTCCGTTCGCGAACATCTGTGCGCTCAGCACGTAAGCTCCGCTGTCGGCAAGCGTGAACGTTTCATGGATCGCGGCGTTCAGGGGAGGATCGAGGCGGCGCAGTTCGTTATAGGCGGTATCCAGCAGGGAAATGCTGATGCGGGCGGATACGTCCCTGAAGCGGCCGGGATCACGGACCCCGAGGCTGAATTGCAGGGGAAAATACTGCGTTCCGGTGTATTCGTCTTTGTCAAACGAGATAATGCCTGTTCCGTCCGCGGACAATATCTCCCGGACCAGGCCAAGGATGAGATGCCCGTAGGCTCCCTCCCAGGGCTTCCGGTAAGCCGCCAGCTGCCAGCGCCAGAGTCCCGCGGCGGGAATGATGATCCGCCGGTTCGGAAAGTCCTCCACGATCACGGGCTGCCCCGAAGACGTGGAAACGACGGTGCGCCCTTCTCCCGAATAGGGCGCCGCGTGCAGGGGAGGCAGCTGCCGCCAGTAGATTTCATTCTCGGCGGGATCGGGTGCGAACATCAGATACGGACGGTATTCGCTGATCCGAAGATCTGCGGCCGGCGTATAGGCGTCCCCCTGTTCCCGGTAGAACAGGATCGCGGGAATATCCCGGAACAAAAGAGGCTGCTGCTGCGGATGCCAGGTCTGAATGAGCAGGTCCGGCGTTTCGCCCGGATGCTCCCGTTCCCAGCTTTCCCTGCGGAAAAGCTCGATCCGCTCCTCGCGTCCGAGCACGGTGGCGGCCATGGCAAGGTCCCGGTCTGCCGGATCGTCATCACAGAGGACGCGGATCCGTGAGGGACGGACCGCGGCGGAACGTGTTCCCAGCAAAATTTTGGCGTCCCCGTCAATGAAATGCCATCGCCAGGTTTGCGGCCCTTCATGCTCCGGCGCCAGGGGCGTCGCAAATTCGCGCATGCGGCCGGCCGGAAGGTCGACCGTTTCCCGAAAGATCTCCTTTTCTCCTTCCGTGATCGCGATCAGACCGCTGAAGGGTTCCGAGAGATCATTGTGCAAGACCCAAACGGCTTCGGCGCTGTCGCCCCGGAAGAGCGGGTCGGGCAAACGAACCCCGCGCAGGAGCGGCGCTCCGCCTGTCGCGGCGGTCCCCACCCTGAGGCTGTGCACGCGCATATCTTTTGAAAGCCGGATGTCTTCGAGAGATTCCCCGAGGTAGCTTTGTCCGTCGCTGATCAGGATCGCCTGGCCGTAAACGGCCCGGGCTTCCGCGAACCGCAGCAACTTGCCGCAATCGGTAAAATTTTCTTCAAGCGGGGACCGGCGAAGCTCGTTTTCGCTCACGATCTCCGGGGACTGCATTCCGGCAATATGGTCCACGCGAAATTCCCGGCGCAGGCGCCGGTAGGCGTCGCTTTGCAGAAAATCGGCGGGCGAAAAGGCCGGTCCGCCGGCATACCGCATGCTGCGGGAAAGGTCCCAGACGATCGCGAGCGGGGGGTCCTGCTTCTGCATGCGTGTGCCTGTGATCTTCATGTCCAGCAGCAGGAGCGTCAGCAGCACAAGGGTCAGACCGCGCAGGATGGACAGAACAAGGCGTATTTTCGGCGGATAAAAGGTATTGATATGATGGCGGACGAGCCACAACGCGGTAAAGGCCAGCAGTATCGCGCTGAATAACCAGGGAATGACTGTATGGGTGAACTCAAGATGGAACATCATCCGGATCAGCGACGTCCCCGCTCGCCGTGCCGGCGGCTGATCGTGATAATGTGCTCGAACAATTCCTTCACTTCATCGTCGCGGATCGTTTCCTTGGGCAGGGACTCAAGGTGTTCGAACACTTCCTTCTCACGGCCGGCATCCAGCACCTGAAGGTTTTTTTCTTTCTTGACCCTGCCGATCTCAAACGCGAGCCCCATGCGTTCATCGAGCAGTTTGACCAGCTGGTCGTCGATCCTGTCTATTTTTTTTCTGAATTTGTCCATTAGTACTCGCTGAAGGGTTCCGTTAACTGAAAATCCCCGAAGCCGGTATAATCCACGAACATGAACCGCCGGTTCACGGTGTAATAGTACCAGATAATGTAGGGCTTGCTGTCGATCTCCATGTAATGTTCTTCCACGGCATCGGGCTCTCCGTAAATGATATAGATCATGCCCTGATCGCTGCGCCAGCCTTCCTTGTGTCCCGAAAAACGCCGGTTTGCCGTCTGCACGCGGAAATAATATTCGTTCATCAGTTCGTTGGATTCGGTGCCCGGGGTGGGATCCATCTTATCCCAGGTCTCGGTGAAGAAGGCTTTCTGTTCTTCCGTATTCCCGTTCAAAGCTTTTTTATAAACGCGGGCGGGGAAAAATCCCATGTGGGAGAGATAGAGCATCTGTTCGATCGCTTCGTCCAGGTTTGGGATCAGGGCGTTCGTACCGCTCCATGCGATACGCAGGGGGATGCTGCGTTCGTAATCGTGCCCGTCCACGCGGGTCTTCAACACAAGGTAATACTGATTGTAGCTCAGGTCCGCGGTCCGGACCGGAAAACTGTACTCGTGTTTCCGGGCGACAAGGTTCAGGTCGAAGGTTCCCTGCTTCAGCGGCTTTCCGTTTGAAAGCAGGGTATAAGTGAAGGGGTAGGTGCCGTTGATCCCGGATGCGGCAAAGGCGATATAGATGGCTTCGGGGACCGCGTTGCTGTCTTTAGAAATGATCCCGTCATCCACAAAATACAGATCTCCCATCATCCAGGAGCCTTCGTTCAGGCGGCTCATGTCGACCTCCTTGACCTGTTTCCTGCGGTTCTGGGTCTTCAGATCCGTGACCAGCACTTCCAGGCGGTATTTTCCGGGCGGCAGCGGATAAACGCGCTGAATGTCAAACGCTTTTTTCCGGGAATTCGTGATCCTGAATTCATTCAGCGTCGCCTTTTCCACCCAGCTTTCGCTGATGCGTTTTTCCTTGCCTTCAAAGATCATGATGGAAACGTCGAAACGCCCGTTGAAATTCGCGTTGTTCTTGACGAAGAGGATCTCATCGTAAGGAATGCTCAGCCTGACCTCGAGCTCCCCTTCCCCGGCTCCTGCGCCCGGACGGATCAGGTATTCGATCTTGTATTCCGGTCCGATCTTCCATTTTTTCTGAAAGGCCTGGGCGCCGCACTGCGATCCGACAAAGATCAGAAGGAGAGCGAAAATAATATAGCTGCGGCGTTTCATTGGCATCATGTAAAAAAATTACAGGTAATTCAAATCAAATACAATGAAAAAGGAAAAAGGTTCCGGGTGAACAGGGCGGATCTCAGCCGATGCGTTCCCTTGCCGGACTGCCGGAACAAGCGCACATAATCCGGGTGCGGGTCCGGCATGATCAGGTGCCGTTTTTCGGCTGCAGGAGGCGCAGGCGGTAAACGCCCCAAACGCTGAAGATCCCGAGCGCTGAAATGACGGCCGCCGATACCAGCACATGGGCGATCGTGAATACCGCAGGATCCACGAGCAGATACTGCAGCATTTCCAGGATAAGCGCCGTGGCGGCCATCATGGGCAGATAGATCATATTATAGCGCAGAACGAGGATATACAGCGCCGCCATGAACACTCCCGCCGCCGCGCCGCCGGCAAGCCACCCGGACAGGGGCAGTTTTCCGGCGAACATGAAGCCGGAAAGGAGAAGCAGGATCAGGGCCGGGATCCTTTTTTCCTGCCAGCCGCGGCTGAGGCGGTCGGCAATGACGACCGGCGCCAGCAGACGGATCAGCATGATAAAATAGCCTTCCACTCCGTTCAGGACCGAAGAAAGGAAGGGAGCCAGGGAGTCGATATCCGCAGGACGGACGGCAAAGGGCCCGTAGCCGTAAAAATCCCCCCGGGCAAAGGCCGTTACGCCTGCGAACAGCAGTCCGAGACCGACCCCTTTCAAGGCGATCAGGTTCTCGTTCCGCTGCACCTGCAGCGGCGCGCGCGCCATGTACCCGGCCGGAATGCCGTAAAAGAACCCGCTGAACACAGCGCCCAGAACGAGGCTGATCGCGAGCGTCAGGATCAGGTTTCCGCGAGGCTCCGAGGTGGGGAATTGTCCGAAGATCACCTGGGACATCAGCGCTCCCTGCGTCAGGGACGTAAAAATGAACAAAGCGAGAAAAAGAAGGAATATCGTGACATTGAATTGTTTTTTGGTCCAGGCAACGATACCCAGGATCAACACGCTGATCAGGAAACCGACCCCGATGACCTTTGAAACCGCATACAGGATCGTCTGAAGGATGCTTTCTTTCTTTTGTGCGCGTTCCCAGGATTCGGTGATATGGACCTGCGTTCTTATGCCGCTGAGCTTATCTCCGCTCACCGTTGCGATATAGCGTATATCGCCGTCTTTCAGGCCTGTTTTCGCGTCCCGGAGAATAAAGGTCCAGTCGGTCCGCGCATCCCGCTTTTCGGGTGAGACCCGGACCGTTTCCAGGCTGTCGATACAGACGCCGAGATGCGTTTGCAATCCCGCTTCGGCGATCGTGCGTGCTTCGGCTTCGTTCAGCGAGGCACCCGGGCGGTACTCGGGGATCTCATGCCGCCATGCAAGGACGTCTCCGTCCCGGCCGATCACGACATCCACCTGCTCGGAACGATCCCGGATATCGCCTTCAAATTTCTTGTAGCTGACGATGAAATGATTTGCCGAGAGCACGGTCCGGTAGAGGTCCCGGAAGGTTTTTTGATCGCTTTGCTCCCAGACAAAGCGTTCGCTGTTCCCGATATCGCTCTCGCATCTCAGGTAGGGCGACAATCCCAGCGTATCAAACCCCCCGATCTGTTTTTCCGTGAAACTGCCGGCAATGGACAGCGCCTGACGACGGTCAAGGTCCAGCCGGGCGACATCCTGTTCGAAGGGCGTCAGCAGGATCCAGAGGGCGCACCCGCCCAGCAGGGCGGCGACGGCCACGCTTAGGGGAAACGTGCGGTAGGATTGCGTCGCCGGGATCCGGATCTCCTTCTCGGGTCCGGCATTGCCGGAAGGCTCCGCTTCGCGATAGCCCGCGTTGAAGTCGTGCTCCCGGAGCACATACCAGGCCTTTGCCCGGATACGGCGCCGGATCACGACCAGCAGGGGGATCAGCGCGGCAAGGATGGCAAAAATCCTGTGAAGCCAGATGCCCGGGGAGGAAAGCAGAAAGAGGGGCATTGCCATCAGAACGATATCATAGACAAAGTGCGAGACCACCACCGGGAGCAATCCCCAGCGGATATAGATCAGGCCGTAGAGGACGAAGGGGATCAGCATCTCAATGATGCGTGCATAGGCCGGCTGCTGTGCGTAGTTTGCATGCATGGAGCCGAAAATGAGCGCCTGAAAGATCAGCGCCAGGGCGATCCAAAGGCCCTTTTTTCTGAAATTTTTTCCGATCAGGACGGCGCCCGCCAGGGGAACCGCACGGAACAGGCATTCCTCCCAGAACCCCGCCTGCAGGGAATTTGCCGCAGGCAGGAGCCAGGGCAAGGGCAAGGCCAGCACATTGGGGTCCACCATGTTCTCCGCCGGGCTCCACCAGTCAAACACATGATTCGTGACCCAGTAGAAAAAGGTAATGAACCCGACCATAAAGAACGCCCACAGGTATCCGAAAACCGTCTGGCGCATGATCTCGCGGGAGGCGCCGATCGTGGGGGACCAGGATCTCCAGAACTGTATATGCCCGGGGAAGGCCTGTCGGTCCAATCCTTCGCCCGCCATCGAGGATATAAAAAATATCAGGGCGATCAGCAGTCCCTGCAGCAGGGCCATGAAGGTCTGCTGCATCATGAACTGCGCGGACGAAAGCGAGGTGTCATACGAGAACCAGGCGAGCGAGATCGTCGTCAGCTGTGCAAGGAAGACCATGACGCCGATGAAGACAGACCATTTCAGCGCCGGTTTCCAGAGCAGTATTTTCTTTCGCAGCATAAAGAAGAGCGCAACCCCCACCCCGAGTATCCCGTAGAGAACCAGCATGACGGCCTGCCCGATAAGGGAGATGGTCGTGTTTGCCGAGCGCATTTCCTCATAGCGCAGGTCAAAGGCATCCGGGATCTTTACAAAGGGACTTATCAGGGTCAGCTCATCCCCGCTGACACGGATCCGCATACGGTAGCTGCCTTCGCCGATGCCAGCATCCTTTCGTTCGTAGGTAAAGAGATGGTCCCGTCGGCCGCCCTCCTTCAATTCTGAACTTTGTTCGATCAGGGCATAGCCGCTCAGGTCGGGCAGCAGGTCCCGCTGCGTTTCCCGGGCGATCAGGTCTTGCGGGGAGCGCGGGTCCGCAATGTCCGCTCCAGGCAAGCTGTCCGGAAGCGTCAGGCGAAAACCCAGAAGATCGCCGGAGGGGGAAAAGGCATATTCCAGCTCGCGGATCTCATTGATATTGAATTGCCGCACCCTCCAGGTGTAAGGATGGTATATTTCCGTATTCACGATCTCCTGGAAGACCTCGACGCCGCCGCCTTCCAGTTCGACAAAATTCTTAAAGCGTTCGTCCGTATCGAAGACGGCGACGGAACGGAAGGTGGAATCCATGAAAGCAAAACGCTGCGTCAGGGAATCCGCCTTGCGCAGAATGTCGTGTTTATCGGCGCTGATGCGCACGTTCACGATCGGAAAAGCCCGGTCAAACGCGGTCAGGCTGTATATGATCCCGATTATTGCCAATATCAGGGCAAGGTAAAGCAAGGTGTTCTTCTTCATTCTTCCGTATCCTCCACGAATATGAATAATATAAGATATTTTTTTAAAAATTTTAATCATATAATTAACAAGTATTATGCTTGACACCAATCTAAAAAGTATATATATTAACATGTTACACAATACCAGAAAGGGAAGAAGATGGCAGAAAAGAAGTC
>CALMFL010000159.1 GCA_937862595.1 uncultured Fidelibacterota bacterium | reverse complement strand
GCAGTCACAAGAACAGCGGTCCTCATCTGCCACCCTCCTTTGCTGGTGTGGGGCGCTTGCGCTTCGGTCTTCGGTCCGGCGCGCCGTGCTCGGCGAGCGCCGACAGCTCACCCAGTTCCGCCAGCGCCTCGCTGACCCACTCGCTGACACGTCCGATCTCGAAGAGCATCAAGGAGCCGTGCTCCTGTCTGCCAAAGACGAGCAACTTACTGCCGGGCTTCAGTCCCAGCGCCTTCCGTGCTTCCGCTGGAATGACGATCTGCCCCTTCTCGCTGACCGTTGCGGATCCGAAGCAGTCTGCTTTCGGGAACATGCTGCTATCTCCTTCCACCAGCCGCCGCACGGCGGCCGTGTCGCCGAGGCGGCCGGGCGACCTGAGCGAAGCGGATATCCCGGAATTTCTCCCCCTGGCCGATGTCGTCGCCATTACGGGGACCAGCATCACGAACCACACATTTGACGGAATTTTAAACCATTTGCCCAAAAAAAGTTATAATATCGTGCTCGGTCCTTCAACGCCCCTGACACCCCTCCTCTTTGAGCTTAGGATCGACATGGTTTCCGGCGCGGCGGTGGAGGATTACGCAACGGTCAAAAAGCACGTCCTTCAGGCCTGCCCCACACGGCACCTGAAGGGACTTCGGATGATCAGCATCATGAAAGAAGGCTCTCTGTGAAAAGCATCTACTCCGAACTTCTGGAACTGGCCGAAGGCGGGCGCGAAGGCGTCCTGGTCACGGTCGTGGAGAAAGAAGGCTCCGGTCCGGCGGTCAGCGGGACCAAGATGATCGTGCATCCCGGCGGCGCCGTCTCGGGCACCGTGGGCGGCGGCACGATCGAGAAACTGGCGATCCGGAAGGCCCTGCATATCCTGGCTTCGCACGAGAACGCCACCGAGACCTACAGCATGGACGAACCCGGGCCGGGTACGGATACCGGAATGCTGTGCGGCGGGAAAGCCACGCTCTTCTTTGAGTATTTCGCAGCGAAAAAACACGTCTATATTTTCGGCGCCGGCCACATCGGCGCCGCCCTGGTCTATCATCTTTCCAAACTGAACTTTCACATTACCGTTATCGACGACCGCGAAGACGTTCTGGCGGAACTGCGCGGGGCCGACGAAAAGATCCACGCCCCGTTTGAAAAGGCGCTGGAGGGCCGGGAGGTCGCCAGGGACGGTTACTTTATCATCGCAACCTATCAGCACGCCTTTGACGGTGCGGTCCTGAACCGGATCTATAGCATGGACTGGAATCCCAAATACGTCGGCATGGTATCCTCCCGCAAGAAACGGCGGACACTCATGGACGCCCTGAAGCGAGAGGTCCCCGGCGCTGATCTGAAAAGCTGCCATATCCCGGTCGGCCTGGATATCGGGGGAAGCTTGCCGCACGAGATCGCCATTTCCATTGTATCGGAAATGCAGGCCGTTGCGAACGGAAAAAAAGCGTATCACCTGAGAGAAGACCATGGTTAAGATCGTTACGGGAACGAATGGTTCCGGCAAAACCACCTATCTTAGGGAGGTTTACGAAACAAACCGGACAGGTGACGGCGTCCTGTCCCTGAGGCATTTCAGCGGGGAGACGCTGACCGGCTATGACATGCTCCATTTGCAAAGCGGCAATCGCTATCCCCTGATCCGCCTGAAGGACCGGCTGCCTGCGGGCTGGGATGAACATGGCGAAACGGGCAGCTATTCCTTCTCCCGGGAAGGATTTCGGATAGCGGAAGACATCTTGCGCGGGATCCGGACCGCTCCGGTCTATATCGATGAGATCGGACCCCTGGAGATCCTGCAGAAAAAAGGGTTCTTTCAGCTGCTGCAGGAGTTTTCCGCCCGGGGAACGGCGCTGTTCCTGAGCGTCAGGGAATCGCTTCTGGACGACATGATACGGATGTTTTTTTACGACAAGGAAATTGAAATCATAACACGATAATCGGCGAGGACAGAATGATCGACTTAAGCATGCACGAAGCACAATTGAAAAAAACCGTTGAACGTTGCAAGGAACGGAATATCGTATTGCCCACCTTTGCACAAATGAAGGACCCCTCGCTGATCCCCGCGCGCTATCGGGAAGAGCTGCGCTCGATCGGGCTCTGGGACATTCATCCCCGGAATCTTTTCCGCATTACCTGGAAAAATGAAGCGACGGCGCAGGGCGGCGGTTTCGGCGCACCGAATTTCATGGAGATCCCTTCCGAGATCACGGGCGTAAAGGCCCGCATTTTCGCCTTGGTGGGAAAATGGTTCCCGACCGGTGCGCACAAGGTCGGCGCCACATACGGATGCATCGTACCGCGCCTGATCACCGGACAGTTCGATCCCACCACGCAAAAGGCCGTCTGGCCCTCCACCGGGAACTACTGCCGCGGCGGCGCCTACAATTCCGCCCTGCTTGCCTGCGAGTCCATCGCCATCCTTCCGGAGGAAATGTCACAGGAACGCTTTGAATGGCTTTCCAGGGTGGCGGGGGAAGTGATTCCCACGCCCGGATGCGAAAGCAATGTCAAGGAGATCTTCGACAAATGCTGGGAATTGCGGAATACCCGCGGGGACGATATCATGATCTTCAACCAGTTCGACGAGCCGGGCAACCATCTCTGGCACTATGAGGTCACGGGGAATGCCATGCTGGAAGTCCTGAACGGCATCATGAAACAGGGGGATCATGTTGCGGGGATCGTGCTCAGTTCGGGATCCGCCGGCACCCTGGCATGCGGCGATTTCCTGAAGGAAAGATTTCCGGCGATGAAAGTCGCCGTTGCGGAAGCCCTGCAATGTCCCACCCTTCTCAACAACGGCTTCGGCGGGCACCGTATCGAAGGCATCGGGGACAAGCACGTTCCCTGGATCCACAACGCCAGGGAAACGGACATGGTCATCGCCGTCGACGACGAGGCCGCGATCCGCATGATGCGCCTGCTGAACGAACCGGCGGGACACGACTACTTAAGCGGCTGCGGCGTTTCGGACGCGATCATCCGGCAGCTGGACCTTCTGGGGATCTCTTCCATCGGCAACCTGATCGCCGCCATCAAATTCGCCAAGTACTACGAACTGGGCGAAAACGATATCGTCACGACGGTCTTTACGGATTCCATGGAGCTTTACAGTTCGCGCCTGCGCGAATTGCGGGAAAAATACGGAACCTATACGCGGGAAAACGCCGTCCGCGATTATGAAATGGTCGGCAACACCGCCATCGACAACATGCTGGAGCTGGATTATTATGCCCGGAAGCGCATCCACAACCTGAAATATTATACCTGGATCGAACAGCAGGGCAAAGACCTGAAAGAATTGAATGCGCAATGGTACGATCACAAGGAATACTGGGGATCGATTCATGCGATGACGCCCCGGATCGACGAACTGATCAATGCCTTTAACGAGAAAGTGTTAAGCTGAAAGAACGAGGCGATATGAAAACCTCACTGTTGATCAATGAGCCCCTGTTGTGCTGCCGCATGCACGATGATGCGAACGCGGAAGACATGCTGGACGTGTTTTCCGGGGGCCACGTCTATATTGAAGACAATCTCATCGTATCCGCAGGACCGGAAAAATTCCGCGGGAAAGCGGATACGGTCATCGATGCCCGACGCATGCTGGTGCTGCCGGGATTCGTGAACACCCACCATCACTTTTTCCAGACCCTCACGCGAAATGTTTTCGCCGCTCAAAAGTCGGAATTGTTCGACTGGCTGATCACCCACTATAAGATCTGGCGCGGTATCGGCGGGGAGGCCTTCCAGGTCAGTGCCAAAACGGCGATGGCGGAATTGCTGAAATCGGGCTGCACGACCACCTCGGACCACCTTTACCTTTTTCCCGCCCGCGCCGAGACAACGCTGATCGACCGGGAGATCCTGGCGGCCCGCGAACTGGGAATGCGCTTTCAGCCGACGCGGGGATTCATGACCCTGAGCAAAAAGGACGGCGGACTGCCGCCTGAAGACGTCGTTCAAAGCGAAGAAGCGATCTTTGAGGATATTGAAAGACTTGTCCGGGATTACCATGACGAGACCTTCGGGTCGATGCTGAAACTGTCCCTGGCGCCCTGCTCTCCCTTTTCCGTAACGCCGGCATCCATGCGCAGGACCGTGGACATCGCGGAGAAATACAAACTGCAGATCCATACCCACCTCGCCGAGACCCGGGATGAAGAGACCTTCTGTCTCGAAAAATTCGGACAGCGCCCTTTCGCTTTCATGCAATCGCTGGGCTGGATCCGGAGCAACGCCTGGTTCGCGCATTCCATCTTTCTGAATGACGGGGAGATCGCGGAAGCCGGAAAGGCAAAGATCGGCGTTGCGCATTGCCCTTCGTCGAACATGCGGCTCGGCTCGGGGATCGCCCGCATTCGCGAACTGCTGAAGAGCGGGGCGAACGTCAGCATTGCCGTGGACGGCTCCGCCTCGAACGATGCCTCGAACATGCTGCTAGAGATACGCAACGCCATGCTGATCTCCCGGCTGCGTGCCCCGGAATTCTGGCTGAACGCCGACGACGTCCTGTGGATGGCGACCCGCGGCGGCGCAAAAGTCCTGGGACGGGACGATATCGGACAGATCAAACCCGGGAAATGCGCCGATATCGCCATGATATCCCTGGACCGGCTGGAATACGCCGGCGCCCAGCACGACCCCGCCGCCGCCGTGGTATTCAATGCCGCCATGAGCCCCGTGGACCATGTGATCGTGAACGGCAGACAGGTCGTCATCGACGGCCGGATCGCCGGACTGGACGAAGCGGCGCTGATCCGCGATCAGCAGAGGCTTTCGGACGAACTGGTCAGGACCGCGGAACGGACGCTTTAGCTGAGATTGACCCGATAGTCCGCTACCTTTCACCGTGTTTTATTTTGACGGTTTTTTTCTTTCCTGAACATCTTCCTGCATTTCGGAACTTTCGCCGCTCCTTATTCATATACGTAGACGATTGAAAAGGAGAAAACAACGATGAAAAAATGGATTTCCGTTTTATTGTTCCTGGCAATTTTGATACCGGTCCACGCACAGGACCTGAAAGCCTTCAGCACGCAATTCGCGGATATCGCGGAAAAAGTCAGCCCCTCCGTGGTGACGATCACCGCGCAAAAGGTCACGAAAATTCAGAACCCCTTCGGTGATTTTGATTTTCCCTTTGATTTCTTCGGGTTCAACGTTCCCAACAAAGAACGCGAATACCGGAGTTCCGCACTGGGGTCCGGCGTGGTCGTTGAGAACGGGTATGTGATCACGAACAATCACGTTATCGACCAGGCGGAAGAGATCAAGGTCGTTCTGTCCGACAAACGCGAATTTGACGCCGAGCTCATCGGGGCGGACAGCAAAACGGATATTGCCGTCCTGAAGATCAAGGCCGACGATATTCCCGCGGCAAAACTGGGAGACTCGGACATCCTTCGGGTCGGCGAATGGGTGCTTGCGATCGGAAGTCCCTTCAGTACGCGCCTGGGGAACACCGTGACGCACGGCATCATTTCCGGCCTCGGACGCTCCGGCATGCAGCTCAGCACCTATGAAAGCTATATTCAGACCGACGCCTCGATCAATCCCGGAAATTCCGGCGGCGCGCTGGTCAACCTGGACGGCGAGGTGATCGGTATTAATTCCGCCATCATGAGCCGGTCCGGCGGATCCAATGGCATCGGATTTGCGATCCCGATCAATCTGGCGAAAAAAGTCATGAACGATATTGTGAAACAGGGCCGCGTGATCCGCGCCTGGCTGGGGGTCAGCATTCAGGAACTCAATCAGGACCTTTCCGAGACCCTGGGCCTGAAGGATGTTCAGGGCATTCTGATCTCGGACATCATGGAAGATAGTCCTGCCAAAGATGCAAAGCTCGCCGCCGGCGACGTGATCATTAAGGTTAACGAACAGCAGGTCCGGACGCCCTCTGAACTTCAGCTCAACATTTCCTCGCGTTATCCGGGAGAGAGCGTCAAGCTTACGGTCATCCGTGAAGGGAAGTCGAAACTTATCACTGTCAAGCTTGCCGAGATGCCTTCGGATGAACCGCTTGCAGCCGCTTCCGGCGACGCCGCCGCCACCGTAGACCTGGGATTTACGGTACAGAGCAACTCGGAAGAGCTTGCAAAACAGTACGGGCTGGACTCGCGGAAAGGGGTCGTGATCGTCAGTGTGGATCCCGGATCGGAGATCCAGCAGAAAGGGGTGCGGCCGGGCGACCGCATCGTTACCCTGGAACGCAAGACGATCGAATCGATGAGCGATTATAACAAAGCCCTTGAAGGCGTTCAAAAAGATCAGACCATCCTCCTCCTGATCGAAACGAAAAACGGGACAAAGCGTTTTATCACCGTCAAAGCAAAATAGCAAACTTCACACACAACCACCAACCGGGAACCCTCCGCCGCAAGACGGAGGGTTTTTGCTTTCCACAAAAATCCTTTTCAATTGCACCCGGGTTGGCGTATTTTTTTCAGGCGTCGCTTACCCGGCGCCGGGAGCGGTCATGAGCAAAAAGATTTGGAATGTCGGTTACCTGCTATGCGCGGTGTTATCATCGCTTTACGCGGTCGTTCTGCCGGGTTATGAACAACAGAAAAACGTGCGGGAGCAGACGCGCAGTTTTGTTTGGGGCGGTGACGTGAATGTGCACATCAACGCGCCCGGAGGCGATTCGCTGAAAACCGAAAAAAAAACCGTCATTGTTTTTTACGCTCTGCCGGCGGGAAATACGATCGAATGGACGGTCGGAAAAAAGACCGCACCCGGGGATGACTGGCATTACGATATCCAGCACATCGGCGCCCAGACGCGCTTTCTGAGGCATGTCCTCAAAGACAGGAACGTCATCGTGATTTACATTCAGCCGGTCTGCCGCACCTGGCAGCTGTATGACGATCATCACCCCGAAGACTACGTTTCCCTGATCCAGGCCATGGTCGGGGATATTCTGGCCCCCTTTTCGGACTTCGATTATGATGTGACGCTCAACGGACACAGCGCCGGCGGTTCATGGGTCTTGCGCTATTTGCTGGGGGCCGGAACCATTCCGGCATGGATCGACCGGATCGCATTTCTGGACAGCAATTATAATTATAAATACGATGCGGAACGTTACGACAGTCTCTTCACGGAATTTTTGACGGCCCGCGATTCAACGTATCTTTGCGTCCTTGCCTATAATGACAGTGTTGCCCGGTATCAGGGGAAGCCCGTCGTTTCGGCCGAAGGCGGCACCTGGTGGAATACGCGCCTGATGAAACAGAGACTGGATAAGGTTTTGGACTTCTCGGAAGAAAACGGCGATTCGATGATCACCTGTGGGGCGCTGAACGGACGTGTCCGGTTTTTGCTTAAGAAAAACCCCCGACGCGAGATCCTTCATACCGTTCAGGTCTACCGGAACGGGTTCATTCATTCCATGCTCAGCGGCACGGAATATGAAAACCGGGGATACCGCTATGACGGAGAACCGGCGTATCTGGACTACATAAAATAATAAACGTACGTTAATCTTTAAAACTTAGTCTTTTACTTTTGTGCACCCACATCTGTCCCACGATCCCGCCCGCGATCATGATAAGTCCGATCAGCGTGGCCGGCCGGATCGGCTCGTTCAATACAAAACGAATAAAGATCAGCGACAGAAAGGGCACGGCGTAAATGAAGTTGCTGACCAGCGCCGTTGAGGTCGCTTTTCGAAGGGCGGTCAGCCAGAACAGGAAGGTAATGCTCATCTCGAACAATCCGACATAGCCCGCACCCGCCCATGCCGCCGGAGAAAGCGCTGCCGGCCGGAAGAGAAAACACGCCATCAGGGAAAGAACGGCGGCGCCCGTTGTAAACGGGACCCACAGGCTGATCACCGGGTCCGCCTTGATCGTCTTTGCGATCATCCAGTACGCAACCCAGATGAAGGTAGAGAAAAAGGCAAGCAGAACCCCGGGGATACTGATCCCGCCGGCGAGCTGCTTCCCGCCGAGCACGACGACCAGCGCCCCGGCGAACGAGACGCATAAGGCAAGAAGGCGGAGAAAATGGAATTTCTCATGTCCGGCGATCATGGCCGCCAGAGCCAGGACCAGCGGCCAGGTGAAATTGACCGCCTGGGCGTATTGAGCGGGCAGAAGATCGTAAGCCTTGAACAGGATCAGATAATAGATCACCGGGTTCAGTATCCCGGCAAGCGTCAGCCGGATATAATCGTTCCGCGTCAGCTCCTTAAGCTTCCGGAACCGTCCGGAAACCAGCATGATCACGCTTAAGGCCAGGAAAGAAACAAGCGACGATAAAAACAGCAATTCAAAGGGACGCAGATATTCCAGCGCGATCTTGAACGCTGTGGCAACGCTTGCCCATAGAACGAGCACCAGGAAAGCGAAAAATAGCGCCGTTGTGTTATGTGATGTCCGGCCAGGCAATGGTGTCATCGTCCTTCCAGAGCGGGCTCATCTGCAAACCGGTTATAATATCGTCGTCAAACCAGACGTCGAGCCCCTGGTCATCGTAGGAATAAATGAAGGCCCGCGGATTTTCCTTATCCGACACATCTTCGATCATCGGATCCTCCCACCCCAACTCCCGAATCGCTTCAAGGGCGTCCGGACGTTCCATTCCGGCCGAAAGCTTCCCCCCGATCGAATAGACCGGATTCCCGATCGTGATCAACAGCAAACGGTCGCCTTCCGCGTCGCTGAAGGTGAAGGACACGTCAAGATCGTCGTAATAATAATGTTCGCACGATTCCCCGTCCTCTTCGTTGGTGTCAATGTCATCCGGTTCGCCGAGCATGTCGAGCAATGCTTCCCGGCTGATGCCGAAACGGATGCTCCCTATTCCGACACCGGGAACGGCCTGCCATTTTTCATCCATAGTCTCTCCTTTTTCTGCATGATGCGAATTTAGGAAAAGCCGGCCGTCATTTGCAAGCGAATAGGCGCTCCGGTGAAAACAATGCGGACCCCCGGGATCGAAAACCCGTATGATATTTATATTTGTATCCGGGTGAAAAAATCCTAAACTATACGATTGGGACCAAGACCCCTCAAGATCATTTTTAAGCCGAAAGGACGCTGAAATGAAACGCATGGCCGCACTTCTGATCTTACTGTTCCTGCTCCCGGGTCTGAAGGGAAAAGACCTGATCGAACTGGTGGAAAGCGTTCCGCGTGAGACCATGCTGGATAATGCGGATATCCGGAACACGCAGGAGGTCTGGCTGGAAATGATCCGTTCCGCAAAAAAGACCCTCGATTTCGGCGAATTCTATATTTCCCATCAGGAGGGAGAAGCCCTGACGCCCGTTCTGGAGGCGGTTTATCTTGCCGCAGACCGCGGCGTAAAAGTCCGTTTTGTCGTTGACGGGAACATGTACAAAACCTATCCTGGGACGGCGGACAAGCTGAACGAACATCGGAACATCGACGTGCGCGTTTACGACCTAAGCCGGATCACCGGCGGGGTCCTGCACGCAAAGTATTTTATTGTCGACGGCAACGAGGTCTTTCTCGGGTCGCAGAATTTCGACTGGCGGGCCCTTGACCATATCCACGAACTGGGGATCAGGATCAGGAACCGGGAGCTTGCGGGGTTTTACCGGGAACTGTTTGAAATGGATTGGGCGCTGGCGGCAAAGGGCGCCGACACGGACGGTCTGCTAAGCGGTATCGAAAGCTCGGAAGACCTTCGCGCCTTCCGGGTAAATTTAAAAGAATACGGTGAGGTCGGACTCATCCCGACCGCCAGCAATCCGAAGATCATCTATCACGTCCCGAACTGGGACGAAACACAGCTGGCCGGGATGATCGGATCCGCGGAACGATCCGTCAGGATCCAATTGCTGAGCTATAAGCCATTATCCGGAAAGGAGCTTTACAGCGAACTTGATCTTGCGCTTCGCCGGGCGGCCGCCCGCGGCGTGAAGATCGAGATGATCCTTTCCGACTGGAACTATGCTTCCCCGGGGATCGACTACATCAAATCCCTCCATGCTATTCCCAATATCGAGATCCGCTTCTCAACGATCCCGGACTACAGCGGAGGCTATATCGGCTATGCCCGGGTTGAACACTGCAAGTACATGGTCGTCGATTCAAAGACGACCTGGATCGGCACGTCAAACTGGTCGAAAAGTTACTTCCACAACGGGAGGAATCTCGGGATCGTTCTGGAGAACGGACCCTTGTCGGAAAGAGTGTCCCAAATATTCATTAAAAGCTGGGAATCCGGGTATTGCCGGCCGGTAGAATTGAACAAGGCATATCAGACCAAAGTCATCGAAGAACAATAAAAATTATCTGTGCAGATCGTTCGTATAATACAGTGAATTCGCACGCAGCGAATCGACCCGCTTCATGATCTCTGAATACGCCAGGACCGTATCTGCGGCATGATAGACCCAGTCGACCTTGAAAGAACTTTCACGCCGCCAGGTGAAGTCCGGGGAGGTGGACGTCAGCCAGTTCGCAAAATTCAGATGCATGAAAGACTCCGGATATACCGTGGATCCCGCCCGGGAAAATTCGTGAACGGCAGAAGGTTCCGCGGACTTATCAAGATAATAAGCGACCCTTCCGCCGGCGATCCGGATGATCAGGATGTGCCAGCCCGATAAGGGCATCGGCAGCAGGGTCGAGACCTTGTCCTCTTTAAAGGGTCTCTCCCGGAATACCTCCCAGGTCGTAACATAAAGGGCGCTTTGCCGGGACGCCGGTCCCGACCAGACGTCGTAGGGCAAATACTCGGCGTCACATTCGGAATATAGGGAATCGTTCCCGGAACAAACGGGTGAAATGAGATAAAAGGTCTGGACATTGCCATCCAGCGTTCTGCGAAGCGTGTGATCGAAGAACAGCTGCGCGGCATAGGTGCCCTCGCGGAAAACGGGACGATTTTCTATCCGGCTGAGCTCAACGTTCCCGATCTGTCCGTCGGTCCTTGCCCCAAGGATCATGATCCTGTTCCCCGAACCCGGCTGGGCCTGTGCGAAACGGACAAGGTCCCGCGAATAAACGGCACCGGCCGGCGGCGCATTGATGCCCTCAACGATCCGCCAGCCGTGCGGACCCAGCAGGGGATCGTCCGCTCCGGTATAACTGAAATCGTCAAAGAACTCTCCCGGAGATCTCCCGGACAGGCAAGCCGTCAAAAGCAGAAGCAGTATCGCACGTCTCATATAACACTATTTACCGGCCAGGATCAGCGTAAACACGCCGACATTGACCGCATTGCCGTCATGGGTAAGAATGGGGCCCGAATACGTATTGGGCGCGACCGGAAAACCCTCACATACCAGCTCGGGAGCGAAGGGCCCCTTCAGCTTATAGACAAAACGCATATGGCCGCTTGTTTTGTCAATGGTCAGCCTGTTGTCCTTCGGCAGTTTTTTATGGTCGAGGGTGGCAGTGTACAGTGCGGATGTTTCATTGAGCCGCCGGATCGTCACTTGAAGCGGAAGGCCGTTCGTCGTGAAAACGGCGTTCATGGTTTGCTCAAGGTCAAGCCGGAACGGTTCTTGTTTCGGAGCCTGCTGCGAAGCTTGTTTTTCCTGTGTCCCGGTATTATGGTGCGTTTCGCTGACCTGTGTTTCGGCGTCCGGTTTTTCCTCTTCGCTTTCTTCGGCTTCTTCGGGCAGCGTGAAGCGGATATCGGTATGGTTCTTTCTGAGGTCAAGATCCTCATAGAACATTTCCGGTCCGCGCGGGGAATAATAACGAAGGACCGCCCGCAGATCTTCCGCATTGTTCACGATCAATGAATACTGAGTGAACGACAGTTCTCCGAAACCGTCCTCGCTCACGGGTCCCTTGACAAACAGCTTTTGGCCCTCGTCGGTTATGATCTCGACACCGACAGTGCAGGCCGTCAATTGCTCCGGAGCCGCCTTGACATAGAAGCGGTAATATTTTTTTGAATTGAATTCCCCGATCAATTTGCGGTACTGACCGCAAATATAACGGATCTGCTCTTCCCGGGCGTCCTCCTCCAGCTTGTTGAACAGCGGTTCAAGATAGGGTAGAAGGTACACGTGCAAAAATTCCTTTTTAACGTCGGCCACCTCCTTGTCCGTGTACCATCCTCCCGATATTTCCTTGTCGAGGGCATCGGCTTCGAAATACAGGTTCAGATAACCGTCGATCGCTTCCCGGATGGCTTTTTCGTCGTCCAACTTTTCAATGACCGCCTTCCATTCGGTAAGATTGCGCTTCCCCCTGCCGCTGAGGTAGTACTTATTGTAGGCTTCCGCAAGGGCGGCCTGCCGTGCGCCGACGGCATACTGGCCGAACGAGGTCAGCATATAGTCAAACACCTGCAGTCCGGCGCCGGCGATCTTCAGCGACTTCCAGCCCCATTTCCCGATGGCATAGAACATGCTCGTTTTTGTGCTGTTGCTTACGGCGCTCAATCGCTCACCTTTGGCATAGTCCGAAGCGATCTGGATAAGGGCCAGGCTGTTGCCGACCTTGCTCATCATGCTGTTGACATTTTCCAGGGCGGCAGGTTCAAAGATCTCGGAGATCAGACCGTGAGGCAGGTTCTCCAAAGAAAAGGCGCCGTTGAAGGCTTCCCATGCGGCGGCAATGGCCTTGTCCGCATTTGGACGGTCGGGATCCCGGAAGATATCCTCATAAATATTCCGTTCGCCGAGATACTCCATGATGGCGTATCCGGAGCAGTAAGCCTCGGGGTCAAATATTTCGTTTTGAGCAGTCAGGCTTAGGGCGGAGAAAACAAAAAGGACGAGCAGCTTATACTTATTCATAAGGCATCCCCTGCGTTTGCGTTAGAACCGTAAGGCCAATATAAAAATGATAAAGACAAAGAAAAACATTAATTCGTTAAACGCAGCAAAAAAACGCGATAAAACGGCAAGTCAGCAGATAAATTTTCCTGATAATTGGGTTTTACTTCCCTTACAAATAATAGTATATTAATGGGCTATGAGACTGCTATTGAAAATGAGCCTTTTTTTCTTCGATACTATTCAAAGGACTGATCATATATGAAAAAACTACGTCGAAACGCCCGGATGTTAAGCATTCAGCTTTTGTATGCATATTTGCAGCAGGGCGACGAAACCCTGGAGAACGTGATACAGCGGAGCATGTCGCTGAACGAAGAGCCCGAATTTGACGAGCCTTTTTTCCGCACCCTGATCTACAAGACCGTCAGCGAGCTCGACCATTTGGACGAACGCATTATACGGCGTTCGAAGAACTGGGACTTTTCACGCATCACCCTGATGGACAAGATCATTCTCCGCCAGTCGATCGCGGAGATGATGTTCATTGAGGACGTACCGCCCCGGGTGACCATTTCCGAGGCCATCGAACTGGCCAAGGATTTCTCGACCGAAGAAAGCCACGTGTTCGTGAACGGGATGCTTGACCGGATCTATAAGGACCTGGTCGAAGAAGGGATCCTGCAGCCGGACATTAAACCCGTGAAAGAGGGATAGGACAGGTATGATATTCGACAAATTGCTGATAAAGTTATTCGGGACATCCTCCGACCGCTATTTGAAAAAGGTTACCGGGATCGTAGCGGAAGTCAACGCCGCCTGCGAATCCATGAATGCGATGAGCGACGATGACCTGAGAAAGCGCACGCAGGAAATGATCGCGCAGGTCGCACAGCGGCGCGAGGCGGCAAAAGCCGAAGCGGAAGCCGGCAATACGGCACCCGAGGCCGTGGACGCCGCCATCTTTGAGGCGGAACAGGCGGCCTTGAACGAACTGAAAACCGAAGCCTTCGGAATGGTGAAACAGGTCTGCAAGCGCCTGGTCGGGACAAACGTACACGTCGTCGGGCACGACCTTGTCTGGAACATGGTCCCCTTTGACGTGCAGATCCTCGGTGCCGACGTGCTGCACCAGGGAAATATCGCGGAAATGAAGACCGGTGAAGGAAAGACCCTTGTCGCCACCATGCCGATATTTTTGAATGCGCTGACAAAGCGCGGCGTTCACGTGGTGACCGTCAACGACTATCTTGCGGAGCGCGACGCAGAATGGATGGGCGTGATCTACCGCTTTCTCGGCCTGAGCGTCGGGAAGATCCTGAACTCCATGCCGCCGAACGCCCGGAAAGAAGAATATGCCTGCGACATTGTCTACGGGACGAACAATGAATTCGGCTTCGACTATCTTCGCGACAATATGGCGGTCCGGCACGAGTACATGGTCCAGCGCGGCCATTACTATGCTATCGTTGATGAGGTGGACTCGGTGCTTGTTGACGAGGCCAGGACGCCGCTGATCATTTCCGGACCCGTACAGTCGAACTCCCATGAACGCTATAAGAACCTCCGCCCGCAGGTCGAACGCCTGGTCCGGGCGCAGAAAATGAAAGTCAACACCCTTCTTGACGAGATCGCGGCCACGCCGGACGACAAGGAACACGAACTGGCGCTCGGGACCATGCTCCTGCAGGTCCAGCACGGAGAGCCCAAAAACCCCCGCTTTTTAAAGCTGATGCAGCAGGCGGACACCCAGGATAAACTGTTCCGCACCGAAAACTATTACATGCAGGAAAAACGCCTGCACGAAGTCGACGATATGCTCCTCTACGCGATCGATGAAAAAAGCCATACGATCGTGATCAGCGACGAAGGCCGCAAGGTCCTGAATCCCGAAGACCCGGAATATTTTGTCATCCCCGATATCGGCGAGGAATTCGTCCGCATCGATGACGACCCCGCGCTTTCAGCGGAAGAAAAGACCCGGGAAAAAGCCGAGATTCAGAAAAAGCACGGGCAAAAGAGCGAGATGATCCACAACATCACCCAGCTCCTGAGGGCCTATGCCCTGTATGAGAAGGACGTGGAATATGTCGTCAAGGACGGCAAGGTCCTGATCGTGGACGAATTCACCGGCCGTATCCTGCCCGGCCGCCGCTACAGCGACGGTCTGCACCAGGCCATCGAAGCGAAGGAACGCGTCCGGATCGAAGGCGAGAACCAGACCCTTGCGACCATCACATTGCAGAATTATTTCCGCATGTACGACAAGCTCGCCGGCATGACCGGGACCGCCGCCACCGAGGCGTCCGAGTTTGAACAGATCTATAATCTTCAGGTCATCAGCATCCCGACCAACCAGCCGGTGGTCCGCATCGATCACGACGACCAGATCTATAAAAGTCGCCAGGCGAAACATCAGGCCATCGTCAACGAGATTGCCGCCTGTTTCAAGAAAGGCCAGCCGGTCCTGGTCGGCACCATCAGCGTGGAGATCTCCGAAATGCTGAGCAAGAACCTGAAACGCGCCGGCATCCCCCACAACGTTCTGAACGCCAAGCAGCACCAGCGGGAAGCCGAGATCGTCTCTCTTGCCGGTCAGCCGGGCGCCGTGACGATCGCGACCAACATGGCCGGGCGCGGGACGGACATCAAGATCACCGACGAGGTGCGTGAACGCGGCGGACTGAAGATCATCGGGACCGAACGCCACGAATCCCGGCGTATCGACAATCAGCTGCGCGGCCGTTCCGGACGACAGGGCGATCCCGGGGAATCGGTGTTCTTCATCTCCCTGGAAGACGACCTGATGCGCCTTTTCGGTAACCTCAAGGGCAACGCCCTGCTGGACGCCATCCCGGATGACGAAGTGATCGCTATGCCCATGATGACCCGAATGATCGAACGGGCGCAGAAACGCGTTGAAGAGCGCAACTTCGGGATCCGAAAACATCTTCTGGAATACGATGATGTTATGAACCAGCAGCGGGAAGTGATCTATGACCGCCGGGCTTATGCGCTCGAGGGCGGCAATCTTCAGAAAGAGATCGAGACCATGCTGGATGAATATGTCCGCAGCACCGTGGAAGAACAGACCGCGGACAGCAATCCCGACAACTGGCTATGGGACGAGCTGCGGCAGGAGATGCTCAGCGTGCTGATGTGCGACATTCCCTCGCAGACCAAGAACATCACGCGCGACGAACTGATCGGGCACTTTCTGAAACAGGGGCAGGAAACCTATCAGCGGAAACTGTCGCTCTTCCCCCCGGAAGTCATGCGCGATTTCGAGCGCTGGGCCTATGTGAACAGTATCGACGGATTGTGGAAAGAGCATCTTTATGAACTCGACCAGATCAAAGAAGGCGTCGGCCTGCAGGCCTATGCGCAGAAGGACCCGCTGCTGATCTATAAATCAGAAGCCTTCGAATCCTTCCGGAACCTGCTGAGCCTGATCAATAAAACAACGCTCCGGCTTCTTTACCGGACCGAGATACAGCTCCGCGAAGAACCGCGCCCGCCGATGCATCAGCCCATTCAGGTGCAGCAGGCGCAATCCCAGAACATGGGTTTTGCGGGCGGCGGACCGGAAGCTCCCCTGCCGCCGCAGCCCAGGGTGCCCCAGGCGGGAAAGACCGAACCCATCAGGCGCGATCATCCCAAGGTCGGCAGGAACGATCCCTGCCCCTGCGGAAGCGGGAAGAAATACAAGAATTGCCACGGGCAGGTCTGATTTTTCGTGAGACGTAAGACGCCTGCCGGCCGAAGCCTTGGCGCAGGCTGGTAAGTCGTAAGTCGTAAGTCGTAAAACGTAAGACGAAAGACGCCGGCCGGTCGCTGTGCCATGCCGTAGCCCCGATCGTTCGGGGCGGAGGCAGGTAAGACGTAAAACGTGAGACGTAAAACGTAAGACGTAAGACGTGAGACGTGAAGAGGGCGCGGTGTTGAATTTTAAATCAATACCGATCCGGATCAGCCGGAGAACGCAAAGACAGTCCTCCCCAATCCCAATCTCAAGCTCAGCCCCTTTCCCTTTATTGCGGGAAGATCAGCGCCGAGGTGTCGTAGCCGTACCCTTCGGCGATGCCTTTAAGGCGAGCGAAAACGTCCGGGTCCATCTGCGGCGTACGCGAGAGGAACCACAGGTATTTCGTAGAACTGCCCGCAACGAGCACCCACTGGTAGTTGACCTCATCCAGAGCGATCATATTGTAATCGCCATAAAAGGGTCCGAAAAACGAGACCTTGAGCCTGCCGGGTTCCGAAGGGTCCGGCAAAAGGGCTTTGCCTCTGGCCTGCGTGAACTTTCCCCCGGGTTTGATGCCGGAATTCAGGACCTGCACGCGCGTGCGGCCCTGCCTGTCCGGCTCAAGAAGCGTGTAATTGGCAGTCGTTTTGGTCATGCCCTTTTCAAAGCTGACTTCAAGGCGGGCGTATTCATACCAGGTCCCCAGGTACTTCTGGAGGTCCACATTCTCCGCCGTTTTCATGTTTCGGGAAAAATCCGCAAATTCCATCGTACCGCACCCCATGATGATCAATGATAATGCCAGAAGCAACACCTTTTTCATTGTATGTTCCTTTTTTAATGAAATAAAGTTAAAAAAAGCTAACGTTATTTACAACGGTATTATCGTATGGCAAATGTTTTGCGCAGGGTTAGGGTCCCGCCCTCGGGATCGTGCAGCACCGCGCAGAGCAGGTAAAGTCCGCGCGCCGGATATGACCCGTTCTCCATTTTACCGTCCCAGAAGATCAGGGCGGAGGGCTGAGAGAACAGGGAGCGTTCTATTCTGAAGACTGTCTGACCGCCGGCGTTGAAGCAATACAGCTCGCAGCAGGACAGCGGCGTTTCCGAATCGACGGTGATCTGAAGGACGGCATCCGTTCCCGGCTGAAAGATCTCCGGAAAAACGGACAGGGCATAACGCTGTCCGGGCAGGGGCGTGACGCTGTTCCGCGCACCGGGGCTCATACCGCCTTCCGCCACGCTTGCCAGCCAAAGGGCGGGATCGTCCGAGGGAAGCGTTTCGGCCTGTTTTTCCAGGCTCCGGCCGGGTTCAAGTTCCGGATGGTCGCGAAGATCGAAACGGTCCATTACCCGTCCCCGGGGATCGTACAGAACCAGAAGCGCGCCGCCGTTCGGCAGGGCGGGAAAGGAAGCGAAGGACAGGCGGCGGCTCAGCGGCGCCTGAAGGACGGGATCGTCCGCGTCACAGATCACCGTAAAGCCCGGCCCGGCACTGCCCGACAAGGTCAGCCGTGCGCTGTTCACTCCCAGCGTCCAGTTCTCCAGATCGCAGAGCGGCAATACGCCGTAAAGCTCAATAAACTCGGCTTGTCCGTAGGTGCCGGAAGGATCCGCCATCACCTCGTTGAAAAGCAGGGGCGGAGCGGCAGGTTCATAGGGTGAATAATAGCGGAACCGGCCGGAACAGACAGAGGTATCCGCGGTAGCGAAGGCACAGGTATGGGTGCCCGGAACAAAAAGGACCGACGTATCGGGAAAGCATCGCAGCGTATCACCGGGAAAGGACGGAGGAAGCGGAAAGGTGTGTGAGCCTGCAGCCGTTGATAAGAAAAGCAGTTGGTCTTCCAGGGCAGCATAGCCGTCGTTGATGAAATGAAGGCAAAGCGTGTCCGATGCGGGAAGGAATGCGCTTTCCTCAAGACATCGGAGATGATGCATGCGGCGCCGGGTGCGGTTCATCCTGCCGGGTGAGCCCGCGAAAGAATACTCCCAGTTCGCGGCAAGCTTCATGTCAAGCGCAGTGTCTACCAGCAGCATGGCGCAGTCATCGGGAATATCCCAGGTGCTGTCATAGCGGAGATCGCATATGTGCGGGCCGGAGGGGCCCGAAAGACGGATGATGTCCTCACCGTTGTTCAGACCGCGCCAGGCCGCGGGGTAGATCACATTATTCACAAAAGGAAAGTCATCGTGAAAAGCCGCGGACTGCGCCGCCACGGCAAAGGAATCCGGCATCAGAACATAGTCGCTGTTGAGAGAGATCTCACCGGTCATGTCCGCGATCCGCAGTCCGCGCATCTGAACGGGAAGCAACGCGCGTGAAAAAAACTCGATATATTCGGTGCTGAAACGATTCCCGGTCTTGCAGACGAATTCGGTGATCATGATCCCGCCCTCAGGGACGGGTATCTCGCAGGGGACGACCAGGGTGTCGCAGATATCGGGTTCGGCGGACAGGTATGTAAGGATGCGGCCGCCGCCCAGGCAGGAGACCGGCAGAAGAAAGCGGATGCTGCAGGAATCCCCGGCAAGGACAAGCGAATCGCAGTCCAGTTCGCCGGTCCGGTTCACCGCCGGGTCCCGCGCACTTATATCCATAATATATCCAATAGTAAAATGCCCGCAGGACGCAGAGCCGGTATTGCGTACCGTGATGTCAAGGGTGATCCGGTCAGTTCCGGCCGTCACCGCAAGGGATGAAATTTCCAGCTGTTGTGGTTTTTGAGCGGTGGAGTTCCGGTAGCCGGGCGTCCCGTTCATGATAATGGATGCCTGCCAGAGCGTATCGTCGGGACTGTAGCGTTCGATGCTGTAGCCGGCTTTGGGGAAAGCGGGGGATCCCGTAACATAAAGGTCGCAGACCTGCCGGTCCTCATCGAGCAGGGCGAAGGGCTTGGGCGTGCTGTTCGAAAGACCGTACATGCCGAAGCGGGCGTCGTCGATGGTAAATCGCGGAACCGAATCGGGAATGAGCGCTTCGTATTCGCCGGCATAGTTCGGATCCAGAAGAAGGCCGTAATGCCCGGGAAGGAGCAGGGAGTCCGGGAAGGGACATATGCGGTCCGTATCCTGCGCATCGGCGAGAAAGAAACGGGACAAGAGCAGCGCGGCGTCACCGGCATTGTACACCTCGATGAATTCGCCGGTATTGTCATCGGAGGGATCGATCAGGAATTCGCTGAAGCGGCATTGCGCCCGGAGACAGCAGAACGCCGTCATGCAGATAAGAAATGTACGGAATCGTCCCATGCCGTAATTTACGGAAAAGGGGAAAAGAGTTCAGTGACACGCATCACAAAAAATGAGACAAAATGAAAATAACCGCCCGATAAGCCCTTTCATGACCACAGTTCTGAACGAAATCCGGGAGTTGCCGGGAAACGGCTGGGTTGAACGAATGAAAAAATTTATCTTGAGATCAGGTCCCTATAAGCCTCATTGGCGCCCCGAACGATCTCGTCTTCACCTTCGACCTTGCGGCCGCGCATCAGGATGCGGCCGTCGCAGATGACGGTATCGATGCATTCCGGATGGGCGCTGTAGACCATATGGGAGATCAGATGGCCGGGCGGCGTGAGCGTCGGGTGGTCAAGGCGGACCAGCAGGCAATCCGCCAGCATGCCCTCTTCGATCCGGCCGGCATTCAGGCCCGCCGCCCTGGCGGCATGGGCCGTGGCCATGTCAAAGATCTCGCGGGCGGGCGCAACGGTCGGGTCGCCGGAACGATCCTTTGCTCGCAGGGAGGCGATCTTCATTTCTTCCAGCAGGGAGAGATTATTGTTCGAACAGGCGCCGTCCGTGGCGATGACGAAAGGAATACCGGCCGCTCTTGCCGCCGCATAATCAAACGAACCCGAACTGAGCTTCATGTTCGACGAGGGACAGTGCGCGATCGTGACACCCCGTTCTTTCAGAATGCTTCTGTCCGTATCGTCGAGGTGAACGGCATGGACCGCGGTCAGATTCGGACCGAGAAACCCCAGCGAATCCAGATACTGTACCGGACGCAACCCGAACTGCCGGATCGAATCGGCCACTTCCGTCAGGGTTTCGGAAACATGGATCTGAAGCGGAAGGGCTTCCCGTTGTGATAGTTCGGCGCAGCCTTTAAGCAGTTCCGCGGAGCCGGAATAAATGGCGTGCGGCGAGACCGCAAAGCGGACACGGGGAGAATAATCCGAGGAACGCACGATCGTCCGTTTCGCGAAAGCGAGAAGCTCGCCGGCCTTCGCCGGGTCGCATCCGTCGATCAGGACCGGAGCGATATCGGCGCGCATGCCCAGCTCATCGGCCGCGCGGGCCGTTCCGTGCGGGAAAAAATACATGTCGTTAAAGAAGACCGTCCCGCTTTTGATCATTTCCAGCGCGGCAAGGCGGGCGCCGTGATAAACATGGTCTTCCGTCAGGTTTTTTTCCAGCGGCCAGATGTGATCGGTCAGCCAGGAGTGCAGTTCAATGTCGTCGGCATATCCCCGCATGAGGGTCATGGCGGAGTGCGTGTGCATGTTGTAAAAGGCAGGCAACATGGCGAAGGGCGAACCGTCGATCTCGATGGCGGATTTACCCTGAGAAGAAACAGCCGGCCCGATCTTTGAAAATTTCGTTGACTCGATGCAGACATCGGTTCGCGTGCCGTTCAGCAGAACGTTTTTGATAAGAATGGACATATTACCCTTTATAGCGTTTCGGCCAGCACTTGAGCAGCCGTTCATAAATGAATTTTTCATAACCGAGGGATTTCGGCCGGTACAGGACTTCCTCAGGCCGCTGTTCCGGGAGATAATCCTGTCCGGTAAAGCCGCCCTCGTGATCATGCGGGTACTGGTATCCGAGACCGTACTGGAACTGCTTCATCATTTCCGTAGGCGCATTGCGAAGATGCAGGGGTACGGACTGAAACCCCGTATCGCGGATGGTCTTTTTCGCGCGGTGAAGCGCCATGTAGGAAGCGTTGCTTTTCGGCGAGCTTGCCAGGAAGGTCGTGACCTGCGACAGCACGATCGCAGCCTCGGGCATCCCGATGGCGTGCACGGCCTGGAAGCCCGCGGTCGCGATCACGAGTCCCTGCGGATCGGCGTTGCCGATATCTTCCGACGCCAGAATGATCAGCCGGCGCGCAATGAAAAGCGGATCTTCGCCACCCTCAAGCATGACGGTCATCCAGTAGACCGCCGCATCGGGGTCGGACCCGCGGACGCTCTTGATAAAAGCTGAAATGGTATCGTAATGATAGTCCCCGTCCTTGTCGTAGAGCAGGGCGCGCTCCTGCAGGGCGGTGCGGATGTCTTCCTTGCTCAAGGCAAAGGACACGGACCCCGGGGTTTTGCCCCGGACCAGCTGGACCGTGATGTCGATGGTATTGAACATTTTTCGCGCATCGCCTCCGGACGCCTGGACCAGGAACTTGCGGACATCCTCCTGAAGGTCGATGCCGTACTGCGAAAGGACGATATCTTCTTTCAGCGCGCGGTCGATGAGGCCGTTAAGGTCCTTCTCGGTCAGAGAATTCAGGCGGACAATGCGGCAGCGGGAAAGAAGCGGGGATATCACTTCAAACGAGGGATTTTCCGTCGTTGCGCCGAACATAACGATGTCGCCGTTCTCCACCGCGTGCAGCAGGGCGTCCTGCTGGCTTTTATTGAAACGGTGGATCTCGTCGATAAAGAGCAGGGTCTTTTTCCCCATGGCGTGATGCGAGGCGGCCTTATGAATAACCTCGCGGACATCCTTTACGCTGGCGCTGACGGCAGAGAGCTCATAGAACACCGCATCCGCCGCCGAGGCGATGATGCGCGCCAGCGTGGTCTTGCCCGTCCCGGGCGGCCCCCAGAAAATGAGCGAGAACAGCGCTTTTGCACCGATCATGTTGCGGAGGATCATCCCTTCCGAGACCAGGTGCTCCTGCCCGGCGAAATCCTCCAGCCGCGCAGGACGCATCCGAGCGGCCAGTGGCGGAAGATTTGAGGAAGATGTAAAAAGCGTTTTTTCAGGCATGTGGGAAGTTACATGATTAATGAATAAAGACAAAAGATAAAAATAATAAGCGGCAATATCACGCGACGTGTCCCCCAAATATCAATATTCTTCACGGATGAGGGATAAAAGTTCTTCCAACGAAAGACCGAGCTGTTTATAGAATTTCAAGTCATTGCTTAAACGCTCCAGCACTTCACTGCGTTTTTTATTTTTGAGTTTTTTCGGTTCGAATTTTGTCACAAAACAGCCGACACCCTGTTTCGTAAAAATAAAACGCTTTTCTTCCAGGAGCTCCCAGGCTTTTTTGATCGTAATAATGCTAATTCCGAGATCTTTTGCAACGGATCGTATCGAAGGCAAAAGTTCACCGGGATGTAATTCGCCCGAAAGGATCTGCGAGGCGATCTGTTCAAACAATTGTTCATAGATCGGTTGATTTGATTTTAGGGAAATGACAAGATGCATTTACAGGCTGACCTTTTCAAAGTTCCGGATCGAACGCCGGTAAGATATCATAAGGGTCCCGAAATAAATAATGATCCCAAGAAGAAGAACGGGTAATTGGTATTTTACGGTTGAAGGGTCCAGACTGTCGATCTTGCCTGCAAGTGAGGGGATGCTATGGATCGTTATTTCAAAAACGGTCCAGAGAAAAACAAACGCAGCGATGCCAGCGGCCATTGGCCAGCCGACTTTATAGCCCGTTTTAAAATACCAGGGTAGAAAAATAATATTGAAAATACCGTATGCGGTCAAGGTCAGGCCGAAAAACGCAATATTGGCATCCATGCCGACAATATTGCCCGATTTGTTCAGTATCTGTGTAGAAATAATGGCGCAGGGAATTGCGATCAACAGGGTCAGCATTTGCGGGAAGATCATATCGAAGTGTTTAGCCAGAACAATATGATCCCGCGAAACCGGAAGCATGGCGGTAAAGAGATGATCATTATTCGCCCGGGCGGTACCGAAGGTGATCAGAATTGAAAAAAGACAGTAGAACATTCCGATCGAATACGGGTAAGCAGGGACCAGCACCAAAGCCCCGCAAAGGGCAAAAAAATAGGATGAGGGAGAAACCACCAGTTTCAATTCTTTGATCATGAGATTTTTCATCTTGCCGCTCCCTTGTTGTAATAGATCATGATTTCTTCAAGATTTGGCTTTTCCGCAAGCAGGGTATCTGTCTTTTTCTTGTTCTCACGGAGCATCAAACCCTTAAAGCCATAGGGATGTTCTTTATACGCGACGAGGCGCTTTACGATATCCGGAGTAAGGTCATCTTTTTTTCCGGAAACCAGCAAATGGGAATCGACCAGATCGTCCTTGGTTGAATTGGCGATGATCTCGCCGTCACGAATGAACAAAATATAGTCGGCGCATTTGTCAAGATCGGAGGTAATATGTGTGGAGAATAAGATGCTTTTTTCTCCGTCCTCGATGATCTCATGGAACAGGTCAAGAAGTTCGTCGCGCGCAATCGGGTCTAAGCCTGATGTTAGTTCGTCAAAGATCAATAATTTAGCGCGATGGGAAAGTGCATAGGTCAATGCCAGTTTCACCCGCATGCCGCTGGAAAGTTCCGAGATGGTTTTATTCTCGTCAATATTGAAACGGCGAATAAAATTACGGTAAGCTTCTTCATCCCATTGCTCATAGAAAAGCCGAAAGACCGAAGAGACTTTTATAACTTTACTTTTTAAATAATAATCCGCTCCTCCCAGCATAAAACCGATCTGCTGTTTAACTTCTTTCTCGTGTTCCGAAACGACTTTCCCAAAAGCGCGAATATCCCCGGAATCGGGCTTAACAATGTTGAGAATGGATTTCAGGGTCGTTGTTTTTCCCGCACCGTTCATCCCGATAAAACCGGTGATATAGCCGCTCTCGATCACGAATGAAACATCTTTAAGCTTAAAGGACGGGTAAGATTTGCACAGGTTTTTTATTTTTAGCATAGCACCCCTAACTGTGTATATGTCGTATACACAGTATAGGATATTAAGACATATTTGTCAATGATTATTTGTTTAATAAATAAAAATCATCGATGGCGAAATGATTGGGGATTAAAGAAATTGAAAGGAGTTCCCGTCAAATAATCCCTTGTCGCTGAGCTTGATCTCCGGAATGACCAGCAGGGCCATAAAGGAAAGCGTCATGAAGGGAGCGTTCAGCGCGGAGCCGAATTGCCGGGCAAGGGCGTCAAGTTCGGAATAGTCCCGGGCAACGGTATCGAAATGCCCGTCGCTCATCAGTCCCGCGACCGGAAGCGGCAGGACCTTTGAGATCTTGCCGTCCGCCCAGACCGCACTGATGCCGCCTTTTTCCTTAATGATCAGGTTAACGGCGGCGGCCATGTCCGATTCGGAAACCCCGGCAACGATGATATTATGCGAATCATGCGCGACCGAGGAGGCGATGGCGCCGCGTTTCAGCCCGAATCCCCGGATGAAGGCGACGGCGGGTTTCCTGTCTTCGTAACGGTTGATCACGGCGATCTTGAGAATGTCGTTCCGCGTGTCGGAGACCAGATTGTGGTTCTCGATCATGATCTGCCGGAGGGAGCGCTTTGTGATCAGCTGTCCGTCAATGATCTCGATCACGGGCGATTTTTCGTAGCGGTTCTCAACGAAGAAATCCCGGTCGCTTTTCAGTCGGGCCTGAAAATTGTTGATGTGCTTCACGCGCGGCCGCGGGAAGCGGGCTTTCCCGTTTTCGCATACGACGTTTCCCCCGATCACGGTTTTCAGGATGTTGAAGTGTTCGGGACCGTCGATCACCAGAAAATCGGCGGGGTCGCCTTCCTGCAGAAGCCCGACATCCAGGCCGTAATGCTGGACCGGGTTCACGCAGGCCATGCGCAGGACTTTCATCAGGTCAAGACCGCTCGCGAGGGCACGTTTAGCAAGTTCGTTTATATGCCCCTTCAGCAGATCGTCGGGATGCTTGTCGTCCGAACAGAAGGCGCAGTTTAAATAATGCTCGCCGGCGATCGGGATGAGTTCGTCAAAATCCTTTGCGGCGGAGCCTTCACGGATGAATACCTTCATGCCGAGGGACAGCTTTTCCAGCGCCTCGTCCCGGGTGACGCATTCATGGTCGGTCTCGATCCCCGCATCCGCGTAGCGCTTAAGGTCATCGCCCCGCAGGCCGGGGGCATGGCCGTCGATGCGTTCCCCGTAGGCTTTGGCAAGTTCGATCTTTTTCAAGATGTCGGGATCCCGGTTCAGGACGCCGGGTACATTCATGACCTCGCCCAGGAATTTGATCTCGGGATGATCGTGGAAAAGCTTTCCCACCGCGTCCGCCCCGATCGCGGCGCCGGCCGTCTCAAAGGAGGTGGCCGGGACGCAGGAAGGCGCCGAAAAATAGAATTTTACGGGGACGGCCGCGGCATTTCCGATCATAAAAAGGATGCCCGGGATCCCCAGGACGTTCGCGATCTCGTGCGGATCCGCGATAAGCGCAAGGGTCCCGTGGCGAACCGCGATCCGGGCGAATTCCGACGGCACGAGCATGGAACTCTCGATATGGATGTGCGCATCGACAAAGCCCGGAATGATATACTGATCGTACGACGCCTCATTTTCTACAATAGAAGCAATGCGGCCCTCGGCCAGGGTGATGGTACCCGGGAAGATCCGTTCGTTCAGCACATCGACGATATTGGCGGAAATGGTTTTCATTGCCGGAATATACGGATAAAGATTAAAACATGATCCAACTATTTGACGATCATTTGCTCAGGGCGTTCGTCACGGCGATCATATAAGCGCGGGACGAGATCGTTGCGCCGGTCACCGCATCGAAATCAGGTTCGCCCGTGTGAAGGAGGGAGGCGTTCAGTTCCGCGATGAACTCTTCGGGAAGAATGGGGATCTGTCCCTCGGGAATGCGTATCTCCGTGATCCGGTGGTCTTTCACCGTCACCGTAACGCGGATAGCCCAGCGCCCGATGTCGCAGCTTCCGTCATAATTCCCGTCCTCAAGGGACGCAAGATCGACTTCCGGGATAAGATAATCGCGGACTTCGCTCATATTCCGGGTGCCTGCGACCAGGCCGAATAAAATGAATGCGATCATCAGCCCGAGAACAACCCAAAACACTTTGGCTCCTTTTTTCATAAGGACCTCACTTTCAAATTATTTTCTGCAATGCATACCCCGCAAAAAACACGGCGCGGCATTTATTTGACCAGCAGCATTTTCTGCAACCCCATTACCGTACCTCCGGCACGAAGCACGGCGATATAAATCCCCGATGCGTACGCTTCGGCGTTCCAGTTACGGCGATGGATCCCGGCGCCGTGAATTCCCACGGCCAGCGTCGCGACTTTTCGCCCCGAGACGTCATAAATGCTCAGATCGATATCGCCGGCAGCCGGGAGCTGAAAGCGGAGGGCTGTTCCGGGGTTGAAAGGATTCGGGTAGTTAGGGTAAAGCACCGTCGTTTCGGGAATTTTATTTATTTGTGTGCGAAGGTTGCTGTATCCCGGGGTAGGTGAAACGAAAAACCGCCAGACGTCACCGCCGTCTTCCGTGCGTCCGTAGGAAACATCCGTTTCCTGCGACCCGAAGGTCAGGGAATCGACAATTCTCAGGCCGTAGGCTTCCGTGAGGGCAAGGAACTCGCCGCCGGCGCCCAGCTTGAAATTGGTGTGCAAGCCGGCCTGTTCCTCCTCCTCGTCGCACCAGAAGATCAGCCAGGACCCCGCAGCGATCTGCGTGCCGGCCGGGATCTGCCATTTGGTAAGATTGTCGGGCTTGTCCGTCAAATACATGCCCCCAAGATCCACCGTTTCACCGGAGGCGTTGTAAAGTTCGAGCCAGTCGTCATGCCCCCCGTCCTGGTCCGCAAAAGACGTATCGTTCGATGCAAGGAATTCATTAATATAAACAGGCAGGACGCTGCTGCCGACCTGCTCAAACGACGCGTAATCCGTTCGGGGCCAGGAACTTTGTACGCCGGCGGAATCCTGCGCAATGATCCGGTAAAACAGTTCGCTTTCATCCAGTGTCGTTTCCGCCGTCCAGCGGTCATACGCTTCTACAAGGGGGGTCTGCGGGATCCGGTTACGAAAAAACGGTGTCGAAGCGACGGGGTTCATCAGCGCATCATAGGTGATGAGCGTTACGGAATCGACGCCTTCGTGACTGAAAACCGCCGCATGCAGGGTCGCTTCAAGGCCGTTTCTTGATACAGCGCAATCATAGACGGAAGGCGGCGCTGACTGCCAGTTCAGGTCCAGAAGGGTCTGTTCGGCGCGTTTCCGCATGAATTCATAAAGCCCGCGCTCAACGTGGCCGTTGCGGTAATCCGTGTTGTAGGAATTGTCGAAATCCGCGATCGTGAACCCGTGGTCCAGGGGGTAATAGGTATCGGTCGTTACGTAGGGACGGATCACCGCTTTGATGCTGTCGCCCCAGGCGGTCCACTGATCTTCACGAAAAACATGGCTGGTATAGAAATCCATAAAATGTGTAAAAAGATTTCGGTATTCAGGCGTGTCGAAAATTATATCGGAAAGCGGTCGCCCGTCAGAGTCCATGACATCATAGCTATACATGTTGATACGTGTCCAGTTGGGCTCGCCCCAGTTGCTGCCGCCCACCCAGTCGATGCCGAAGGTATTGTCGTAATCGTAGGGGATCAGCCGGAATTTTCCCGTTGAAGGGTTGTGATACAGGTAATAATTGTTCCTCAGGTAGCGGTAATCGTCCCAGCTTCCGGTCATGATGTTCACGGCAAGGTATTTGATAAAATCTTTTACTTCAAAAAGCGATTCCAACGAATCCTTCATGACGGCGGCGGATGTGTTGTTGATCACGTCAATGAGACGGGCGAGGCCGGAAAAATCAAATTCCTCCTCGTTGGTCTTCAGTTCGTAGGGACGGTCGGGTCCGGAATAGGGATGATAGTCCGACGGATTGGGGCCGCGGTAATTCAGGTCCGCCGGCCAGAGGCATTTCCAGAGATTGCCGCTGTCGTCGCCGACATGATAGGACAGAAAACAGTCGTCGATATGCTCGACATTTTCATAGAGCCCCATGTAATTGCCGTTGATATAAACGGTCGTATAGGCGACGCGGGACGCGGGCACGCCGATCTTTTCAAAAAGCTCGAACGACAGCTTGCTGCGGATCAGCGAGGGATCGTTCTGTTCGCCCTTGAGGTTGAATTTCTCGACGCCGGCGATCTTCTGGCCTTTCACGAACTCGTTGAAGTCCAGCTTGAAGGATTTTTTAGCCGCGTGCCGCGAGGTGTTGCCGCGCAGACGGAAGCCGACGTTGTCGAGAGAAACGTCCAGGTTCTCGTTGCGGAAAGTGACCGAAACCGGATGGAGCGAATCGCTTTCAACGTTGGCCTCGTCGTAGATCCACGCCAGGACTGTCGTATCGATGGTAATGCGGATCTCCGCAACGGCGGTTGAGCGGAAGACCCGATCGCTTTCATGGGCGAAAAGCAATGACGACAAGATCGTCACGATGATGAGGAGCAGATGTTTTTTCATAAGGGAAAATACAAGGGAATGCGGGAAAGAACAACGGATTATTCAATTGAAAACAAGACTGATTGACTCAATTCACAAAAAAATGATCGGGTCAAGGGAACACCACCCGATTGCGGCGATGCTTTTTCCCGTCCGCGATTTATGGCGTGCTTAAGTTCATAAAACTGACACGCAAACGCGACTGGCTCGCATTCAGGATCGTTGAAAAGGTAGTATCGCTGATAATATTGTTTTCATAATCAAAATAAGCCAATCTATCCCGGAATGTTACCATTGAGGACAGCGAGCTCTTAAATTCCGGGTTATAGTAATCGTTGATCTCAAAATATGTCCCCGTAGCACCGCTGAAATATGAAAAAGGCATATTTGTAATACTTATATCCTGTTCCTGACGGATATAAACGCTGCTGACACCGCCGTCATTTGGGGTTTGTACAGACCATTCGGCCTGCAGCGTAATACCCGGAAGATCATAACTGATGATCGTAATATTCCCGCTGATGTTGCAGGTATAATGATCCCCGTCATCATTGAAAAAATCATATCCGACGCTGAAACTGGATCCGGTGCTGGAAAGCGGATGATCTTCGTAGCTTTGCATTCCCATGCTTTGTCCCGTTTCGTCACCGTACTTAAAATAAATATTAATAAAATTCGCCAGTTCCAGTCGCGTAATGACATCCTGGAACAGACTGCCGGTCATCTGGATGTCAACCGCGGTCTCCTGTTGCGCAACAATAGTAACCGACGGGGTTGTTGCTTTCTCCCCTTTTTTGTCCATTGCGTTTATATCCCAGTTCCCCGCCGGCAACGCCATTAACATTTCCCCCGCATTGTTAACGTAATTCCCCACCCCGAAAATCAGGTCCGGGAAGGAGCTTCCGCCGCTTTTGTTCTCGGCGACAACCACGTCGGGGGTGATGGATTTGTCGGGACTTGTGATCTTGGCGATGCCCCAGTCGATGGCGTTCTCGTAAAGTTCCTGCGTGTCATCCGTGCCGAAACTGATCTCGGACAGGATCTTGACCGCAGTCGCCGTCTTTTCCCCCAGCCCGACGGCGTTGACGGCGCCGTCGATATCCACCATGCCGGCCAGTTTTCCGGCGACGCGTTCCTTAACCTCATCGCCGAGCAGGTCCAGGGGTTTGTCCACGGCCTTTTCGGCTTTTTCCCACCACTTTTTCCCCTCGTCGACCATATCCATGCCCTTGCCCAGCGGCGTGGCGAGCTTGGTCGCTTCGATCACCACATCCATGCCCTTTTCGGTCAGGCTGGCGCCCTCCTTGACAAAGATCTTTCCGGGTGTCAGGTTGTCGTCATTGGCCAGGGAAACAAAACGGTTGCTCAGGTCGGAATTGTCGTAAAAATCATTGAAGATGCTTGAGGTCCGGTCATCAAGATCCCCGTTCTGGAGTTTGGCCCAGAAATCGTTCTCATCCGTAAATTCATTCCGCCATACGTCCCGAAGCTGATTTTGGAAGAGCGCCGCCTTTTCATCCGCGGTCATGTTGGACACCACCGTCAGAATGCGCTGCCGGCTGCGTTCCCCCATCTCTGCGCCTTCGGAGAAGAAGCTGAACAGCGACCCGAAGATCCCGCTGGTCTTGCTCAGGGGCGTCGGGGTCAGGCCGAGGGAATCCGTCAGCGTCTGTGCGGCGATCATGACGTCGTCGCTTAAGCGAAGAAGGTTGTGCAGTTCCTGGTAAAGCGCTTCAAGCTCGGCAGGGGTCGGATCGTAGACAAAGAGCTGTCCCTCCTCGTAGCCGTTGGAAAAGGTCTCGAAATAATGGTAGATCCACAGCTGTTTCAGCGCATGCGCTTCCACGAGCACATAGAGCGCATCCCGCGGATCTCCGAGGTCCGGGTCGGAAGGGAAGCGGTCGCAGGAAAAGAAGGCCGCCGCAAGGCACAGGATAAGGAAATAACGCAATGTGATATGTAGGGCTTTCATTTGTTTGTTGTCCTTTTCAAAAATAATATATTCATCCAAATATAGCGATATTTGCGGATCAAGCCCAAGTAATTATTTCCGGTTCAGCAACAATAGGCGGGACAAAGGAAAATCACGCGACGATATTCGCCCCCGTATTTTTACGGACTTTCTATATTATTCCGGCACAGGGGGGGTAAAGTCGTAGCTCACCTCGAACTCGATGCTCGAGATGGGACACAGTTGTTTCGAAAACGACGTCGTTTGCTGAAGATCGGAAAAGCGCACGATACCTTCCTGGGCGGTATCGAAATTATACATCAATCCGTAAGTGCCCGAAGCGCAGTTGGGATCCAAATTGTAGATCACGGAAATGGAGAAGCCGATGATCTGATCATCCAGCCGTCCGAAACCGCCGCCTGCCTGTTCGGTGGAAGTTTTTCCGAATGTTCTGAATGAGGTGGCGCCGGCCGTGCCGAGATGAAATTCCATATCGCGGCTGAACCTGTACATGACATGCGTCAGCGTGTCACTCACGGGTGCGCTGCCCGCGTTGCCGAACTCCCAGAAGAAGATGTCTTCGCGGCGGGTGTCCGAGAGAAAGAGCGTATAAGTTTCGCTGCGGTTGCCGCCCGTGGTATCCAGCGCGCAGTGGTTATAGACAAACTTCCAGTTGTTTTCACCGTCGCGCTTCAGTAAAACATCCTGCGCCCGGTAAGGTCCGCTGTTTTGGGCGTACCAGCGCATCCGGAAATCTGCGAAAACGAATTCATAATATACGGCCTGCATCATCATACCCCACCAACGATCTTCATCCAGAATATCAAGCGTATCAAGATACATCATTTGAGCGTTATCGATGGAAATGACCAGGGGGTTATCGGCCGGAGCATTATAGGCAACGATAGCGCGGGAAAGATAATCCCGGTATTTTGTTTCGCCGATCGGTATTTCCTGCATGGCAGCCGCGGCGCTCCCCACACTGTCAAAGATCGCCTGCGCGTCTTCAAGGGCGGGGAAGATGATCCGGGAACAGGCGACGATCGCTTCTTCGGGGCCGACATAATTCGTGTTGTCATCGGGGGTCGGTTTAAGCTGTGCAGCAAAATGCTGGACCCGCGTTGTTTTTTCCAATCCCGCGGAAGCTCGCTCGAACATGTAACTGATGCCCTGAAACTCTTTTGAGCAGGACGCGGCGGTCAGGATCGCCAGCAGTGTGAGCAAAAAGGTCTTTTTCATTTTCGTATCTCCTTTGCTCGCTGTCCGGCGGATCCCGGTGAAAGCAGGCGTCGGCCCGGTTTTTGTGACCGATGTACAAGACAGGAGTCTGAACAGCAGCTTATTGCTAAATTCTATAAATTATAAAGTAATTTGACATGTAAAATCATGAATGTCAATCGATATTTTAGCAATGTAAGAAAATGAGCGCAGGCTGGGCGGAGCGGTGAATCGCAAGGCCCGGATCGCAAAAGCGCGGGATCCGCCGGATAGGTTCTCAGGGCTCGCGGTCGAACCAGATCACGTTGTACTCGTTCCCAACCAGGTCGATGTAGCCGACGGTGACGCGGCAGAGGCCGTCGATATTCCGGGAAGGACGAACGCTTATTTCGGAGAAATCGACCTCCGACGGAGCGTCTGTCAGATCGTAAAGCTCGCCCAGCTGAAACAGGCGGCCTTCATGGCTGTCAAACTGGAACGTGATGTCCGTCAGCAGCTGCACCGGGTCCACGGGCGTTCCGTCGGGAAGCCGATATTCCAGTCCGATGGAGGTCAGCTTTCCGTCGGCGTCGGTGCGGAGGGTCGGAACCGCCAGGGCAAGGTAGGGTTCAACGCCCATATTTGAATAGTACAGGGTCCTGCCGGGCAGGTTCCCGACTGTCAGCGTATAGGTCCCGAAGCGGAAAGGATAGGGTGAGGAGATCCCCTCGGATAACGAAGAATCTTCATAACCCCCGACCTTGAAACTGGCAATAAAATCGCCGCCGGCAAGATACAGCTGCTGCCAGACGTCGATTTGCGCATAGGGATCCTCCTGCGGACCGGAAAGCCGGATGTCGCCCTGGTCGGGAGCGACGTTTCGGCCGCCCTCCGCACGCAGGGAATAGCCGAGACGGTAGCGGGACGAGTCATAGAGCACGGCGTCGCTTGTATCGGTCCCGTAAAGCCCGCCTTCCAGGACAAAACGGGAAGTTAAAATAACCTGTTTTTCGTTCAGGATATCCGGAATGCCGTCCCCGTCGCTGTCGATGTTCGCGGCAAGAGACGCAAAATAAGCTCCCGTTATTCTCAGACATTCGAGGACTTCGTCGTCCAGGATGATCTCATTGCCGAGGGGGTCGTGTTCCGGAATGACGCTGCAGCCGTCCAGAGTAAGGTTGCTCAGGTCGATCGCCGTTTGGCCGCCGTCGATCAGCCCGACCAGCGGCAGCATGTTCAGTCCGCCGCAGAACAGGTTCCCGATAAAGGCGTTGCCGCTGTCCAGAAAGGCCAGGGCGGTCGCCCATCCGGCCGGCGTGCCGATGCTGAAAGACCCGTTGCGGATCTCAGACAGGGAATAATGATTGCCGTAAAATGCCAGAACTTTTTGGGCGTCGCTCAGGGTAAGCGCGTCCCCGGGAGATGCGGCCCCCCGCTTGTCAAGGTAGGGCGGCGGTATCCGTCCGCTGATCGTTACGTACTGCCGGGTGAGAAATTCAAAAACACCGCAGTGAATGAGCAGAAAGACCGCAATGAAAAGAAGAAGATATTTCTTCATGGCAGACCGCCTTTTTTAAGATATGGGAAAATTTATTCCGATCCCTGATGATTGTCAATCAAATTCACCGCGTTGTCCCGGCGCTGCGATCCGCACCGGGTTCTGAAAAAATACTGTAGGTTTTAAATGTTTGAATTTGCACGCGAACGGAATTTTCCATAAAATATCATCATGAAAATTTCTACCGTATTCACCGACCGCGACGGCGTGCTGAACGTGGACAAACCGGACTACCTGCTCCGCCTGGAGGATGTGGAAATTCACGAGGATGTCCCCGCCGCCCTTGCGCGCCTGACAAAGGCCGGGATCCGCGTGATCGTGATCAGCAACCAGGCCGGGATCGGCAAAGAGCTGATCAGCAAACGCGCCGCGGAGGCGATCTTTGACGAGGTGATCCGCGAGGCAGAAAGCGCCGGCGGACATATAGACGCCTATTACTATTGTCCGCATACCTGGGACGACGAATGCAACTGCCGGAAACCGGGGATCGCCCTCTTCCTCCGCGCCGCCCGCGAACATGCCTTTGACATCAAAGGATCGGTCATGATCGGGGATGGGTTCGGGGACGCCCGCGCCGCCGAGCATCTGCGCGTTCCCTTTTTCCTGGTCGAACAGGGCTGGGGTCCGGTGACCAAGGTCAAATGCGACAGTTCCGAAGTCCCCTATCAGCAAGTCAGAAATTTCAGCGAAGCTGCGGATGCCATTCTGAAACTGAACGAAGGAAGCGACACATGAACATTTGCGTACTCCTGGGCGGCGCATCGCCCGAACGGATGGTCTCCCTGTCAAGCGGAACGGCCATCGGCAAGACGCTGACGGCCAGCGGGCATCGGGTGCTTTACCTGGACCCCGCTTCCGCGCTTTCGGAACAGGACGCCTTCCGCGAAAGCCTGGCAAACATTTCCATGGAGAACATGGATTTCGAAGCCATGCACCGGCTCAGCGACCGGCATTTCATTGAGCATATCGCAACCCTTCGGGAGCACGGCATTGATCTGGTTTTCAACGCCCTGCACGGCGGGAACGGCGAGAACGGCGTGATCGCGGCGGTCCTGGACATGGCGGGCATCCCCTATACCGGGTCCGGCTTCGAAGCCTCCGCGATCGCCATGGACAAGTACCGGACGAAGATCCTTGCCCGGTCCGCGGGCGTGACCTGCGCCGAGGAAGAGCTGCACAGCATCCCCGTGCATGCGCCCGAACGGGTCCGTTTTCCTCTGGTTGTCAAGCCCAACGATTCCGGATCCTCCGTCGGCCTGACCGTCTTTCAGGAAGAAGCCGATCTTTTCAATGCAACGGAACTGGCCCTGCGCTTCAGCAGCGAGGTCATCATCGAAGCCTTTATTCCCGGGCGGGAATTCGACATTCCGGTGATCCGCGGCGAAGCGTTCCCCATACTTGAAGTGAACCCCCACGGCGTGAACGACTACAAGGCCAAGTACATGGGCGCGAAAACCGAATACATGGTCCCCGCCCCGCTCAGCGATAACGTCACGCGGCGCATGCAGGACGATGCGGTCCGGGTCTATCGCGCGCTCGGACTGAAGAACTATGCGCGCGTGGATTTCCGCATGACGCCGAAGGAAGAGATCTATCTTCTGGAAGCCAACACCCTGCCCGGCATGACCGCATCCAGCCTGGTCCCCAAATCCGCAAAGGCCAAAGGCATCTCCTTTCCTGAATTGCTGGCCATTATTATTGAAGATGCATTGAATTCCCAATAAAGAAATAATCTTTGCACGCAACTTTGTACGGAACAGGCATGCCTGTTCCGCATGTCCATTCGCCGCATACGGAAAGATTCCTTTTAAAGGATCGATTTTTTGTTTATTTTTGAATAAATATCAGAGGAGCGCCATGGCACTGAAATTCTACAACACGATGAGCCGGAAAAAGGAGATCTTCAAACCCGTCGTGGAAGGCCGGGTGGGCATATACAATTGCGGACCGACCGTCTACAGCTATCCGCACATCGGGAATCTGCGCGCCTTCATGTTCGCGGACCTGCTCCGGCGCTACCTGGAATACAAAGGGTACGCGGTCACGCAGGTCATGAACCTCACCGACGTGGACGACAAGATCATTAAAAAATGCGCCGAGACCGGGGAGTCCCTTCATGACGTTACCTCAGTTTATAAAGACGCCTTTTTCAGGGATCTCGAGACGCTGGGGATCAACCGCGCCGAGCATTATCCCGAGGCGACGAAGCATATTCCCGAGATGGTGGCGCTCGTAAAGAAACTGCTGGACAAGGGACTGGCCTACCGGGCCGAGGACGGGAACATTTTTTTCAAGATCGCCGCTTTCCCGGAATACGGCCGGCTTCAGCGGCTGGACATGACGCAGATGCGCTCCGGCGCACGGGTGGACGACGACGAATACGAAAAGGAATCCGTCAACGACTTTGCCTTGTGGAAGGCCTGGAAGCCCGGCGACGGCGAGGTGTTCTGGGAGACGGAACTCGGCAAAGGACGCCCCGGGTGGCACATCGAGTGCTCAGCGATGTCCATGAAATACCTCGGCGAAACCTTCGATATCCACACCGGCGGCGTGGACAACCTCTTTCCGCACCATGAGAACGAGATCGCCCAAAGCGAAGGCGCCACCGGCAAACCCTTCGCCCGGTACTGGCTGCACTGCGAGCACCTGCTCTGGGAGAACGGCAAAATGAGCAAGTCGCTGGGGAATATCATCTATATTGCCGACCTCATTGACAAGGGCTACTCGCCCGCTGCGATCCGCTATGCCCTGCTTACCACACATTACCGTCAGAAACTGAACTTTACGCTCGATGTTCTGGACGCCGCCGAAAGCACGCTGAAACGCATCGATAATTTTCTTTTTGAATTGAAGAACGCAAAACCGGGCGACGCTGATCCCGAGATCGCGAAAGCCCTTGACAGAATGCTGGTCAATTTTAAAAAAGCCATGGACGACGACCTGAATATTTCCGGGGCCGTGGGTGCGATATTTGAAACAATGAAAACCATTCAGCGCATCGTTAAAAGCACTCCCTGCACCGATGCATCCGCCGCCCTGATCGCCCGGGAATTTCATAGCGCAGACCAGGTCCTCGGTGTGATCTACTTCCGCGAGGAGAAAAAGGCCAATGTCGATGAGGCTTTTATTTTAGGTAAGATCGCCGAACGCAACGAAGCCCGCGCGGCAAGGAACTGGGCCGGAGCAGACGCCATTCGCGACGAGCTGGATGCCCTGGGGATCGAGCTGCTGGACCGGAAAGATGGAACGGGATATAAAATTAAATCATAAAATCATTAGTGTACCGAACAGGCATGCCTGTTCGGCACATTTACATACCATGAAGACATCTCTATGAAGGTCTTCCCTACAAACATACAAGAAATGACAAAACTCGGCTGGTCTCAATGCGATATCATTATCGTATCCGGGGACGCCTATGTGG
>CALMFL010000158.1 GCA_937862595.1 uncultured Fidelibacterota bacterium | reverse complement strand
CCAATACCCATGCCGTCATTGCCGGCCACTATCATTACGATCAGGATGAGGGCTCTCTGGACGGCATACGCTATCTGGTCATGGGGAGCACGGGCGGCGTGATCAAAGAAACCGACCTCAACACCGGCAGTCAGGAGATCGCCCTGCTGACCCTGGATAAAAAAGGGATCGTCGCTGCGCAGTTATTTGATGTCGAGACCAACGCCGAACTGGAATGGACGCCCCGGAGCACCATGGACCGCGTTCAGGCGCTTTCCTGCATGCTGGATAACCTGTGGCAGGACGAGGACCTGTACTCGGATCAAAAAGCGCTTTATACGCGTGACGGAGCGGGTAATTACGTTCCCGTAACCCGCATCGGCCTGGAATCCCTGTCGAACCCCCTCGATGTCCCCCTCACGGTCCGCATCGAGCCGGCCGGCGATGCTTTCCGGCGTACCTACTGGGTCCGTCATGCCGACACCTCAAGCTGTCCCGTGCTGACACTGGCTCCCGGAGAGCGTTCCGGATGGGCGAACTACGCGACGGTCGGGAACTGGTACGTGCCGGCGCCCCTCTGGCTGGGCGAACTGAAGGAGGACGCCGCGTCCGGCCTTCAGTCCCTTGACCTTGACCTTGTGCTCACGTTCACGGACACGAAGCAGCGCGAGATCCGCAAGCGGCAAAGCTACTATTTTAAAGCGAGAAACTAAGATGACTGCCATGGAAATCGATAAAAATTCATTTATGCCGATCTACTATCAGCTTCAGGAACTGCTCGTCGGCAAGATCGAGAGCGGCGAGCTGAGTCCCGGCGACAAACTGCCTTCGGAAAACGAGCTTGCGGCGCAGTATGATATCAGCAGGAACACCGCCCAAAAGGCGCTTCGCGCCCTGGTCACCTGGGGACTGGCGCAGCGCATCCAGGGCAAGGGGACCTTTGTGTCCAACAAATCCGTGACCTTCAGCATCACCGCCTCGCTGGGACTCTCCTCAGAGATCATCGGCATGAACAAACAGCCCCGCAGCCAGATGCTGCAGGCAAAGATCATTGAAGCCACCTACGACATCTCGCAGAAACTCGGAATTGAGAAGGATGCGCAGGTATATATTATTCAGCGGCTGCGTTTCGTGGACGATATGCCGGTTATGATCCAGACTTCCTACATTCCCGTCACCTATCTTCCGGGTCTGCTGAGCAAGAACCTGGAGGATGTTTCCCTGTTCGAACTGATCATGCACGATTACGGGATCGAGGTCGACAACGCCACGGAAGTCATGCGCGCCGTCTCCGTCACCCGCTTCGAAGGGGAAATGCTTCAGATATCCGAATTCTCTCCCGCCTTCCTGCTTCAGCGCCAGACCTATCTCAAGAACGGCCGCGTGCTGGAATACGCCAAGACGATCGTCCGGGGGGACAAGAGCAAGTTTTATGTCGAACTTAACAAGAAAGACCTGAAGGCATGAAAGTAACGACCGAAACGATCTACAATACCTTTAAGAACATCGGGCATGATGTTTTTATCAAAAGCCTCCGCGACCTGACCTGCATTCAGATCAGCGACGAGCATTCCATCGTGATTGCCGTGGATTCCGACGGCGGCATCGGACCGCAGGAAGGGGATGTGGTCAAAGTATCCGCCTATGTCTCAGGCCGCTTCGCCATCCGGGTGCCCCTGCTGGAGATCCTGGCTTCGGGGGCCACGCCCCTGTGCGCCTTCGACATGCTGACCCTTCCCATGAACGAGATCGGAAGGGATATTCTCCGGGGCATTAAGGACGAACTCAAGGCGGCGGGATTCGGAGACGATTTCACCGTGTCGGGAAGCACGGAAGACAATGTCCCCACGAACATGACCGGGATCGGAACGACCATCGTCGGCATGGCCGACACGAAAAGCCTGCGTCCCGGCAGCTCGCAGGAGGGCGACCTTCTTCTGTGCATCGGTATTCCCAAGAGCGGGCCCGACGACAAAATCGAACTTCACGATCCCGAGATCATATCCCAGGAGAGCATGAAACGGCTTCTGGAAACACCCGGAGTCCACGATATCCTTCCCGTCGGCTCGCACGGGATCAAGTATGAAGCCGAAGAAATGGCCCGTACCGCCGGCTTGTCATGGCATGTCCCTGCGCAGTGCGGCGTGAATCTGAAAAAATCCGCGGGGCCCTCAACCTGCGTGCTGGCCTCCTGTCCGCAAACCGTATATCACAACCTTATTAACTGCATAAAGACCCCCGTTACGCAATTGGGGCATTTCACAAAAAAGGAAACGAATGATTGACCTGAAAGATAAGATCAAAGGATGCCTGCTGGGTGTTGCGGCGGGGGATGCGCTCGGCATGCCGTCCTCCATGATGTCGCCGGAGGAAATAAAGGAACGCTTCGGCAATATCAAGACCTTTTTGCCGGCGCCCGAGGATCATTTGATCCACAAAGGGCTGATCGCCGGCCAGGTAACGGATGACACCCAGCAGACCCTCGCACTTGCCGATTCGATCATTGAAACGGGCGGGGTGGATGCGCTGAACATCGCGCAGCATCTGATCCTCTGGGGAGAGGAAATGGGTATTTTCAACACCCATATCGCCGGTCCCAGCACCCTGCGCGCACTCAATATGATCCGCAACGGAAAATCGCTTGAAGAATCGGGAAGCGTCGGCGATACCAACGGCGCCTGCATGCGTATCGCGTCAGTGGGGATCTACGGGTACGGCGATCTGAAACGGACCGTCGATGCCGTTGAAAAGGCGTGCAAGGCGACGCACAATACGAACATCGCCATTGCCGGGGCCTCCGCCGTCGCCATCGTCATTGGAAAAGCCCTGCAGGGTGAACACGATATTGATCAGCTTATCGGGTATGCGCTCGAAGCCGTCCGCGAGGGCATGCAACGCGGCAATATCTGGTACAGCGCCTCCATCGAAAAACGCATCAACTGGGTGATGGAGCTGGTCTCGGGCGCACGGGATAAAAAAGAAGCGATGCAGGCCATTTACGACTATATCGGCGCGGGCGTGCAGATCTCGGAAACGGTGCCCGCCTGCCTTGCGATCCTGAAAATGTCCGGAGGGGATCCCGTCGAAACCGTCAGGATCGCCGCCAACCTCGGAGGGGACTGCGACACCATCGGCGCCATTGCGGGGTCCATGGCCGGCGCGATCCGCGGGGCAAAGGCTTTTCCCGCAGCCTGGGCAGCCACCCTTGAGAACGTCAACAATATCAATTTTGAACATTATACGGAAAAACTATACCACATCATCACAGGAGAAGTAAAATGAAAAAACTGTCCGGAATTCTCATGCTTATCGCTTTGATCACCCTTTCGCTTTCTGCGGAGGATACCGTTGCCGCGCCTGCTCAGGAAACGGAAGACAGCAAAAAACAGGCATCGACATCGGAGATCATCCTGGGCGTCGATGACTTTAAAAAGAACAACTGCGAAAACGTCGGCGATGCGCTTCAGACGATCACCGGCGTCTATATTTCATCAACCGGAGATATCGGCCTGCGCGATGTTTCTTCCTCGAAGGTCGTGGTGATCCTGGACGGACAGCGTCTGAACACGGCGGGAGGCACCGGCGTGAACATCAGCTCGATGCCGATCGACAACGTTGAAACGATCGAACTGCTGCGGGGCGGACGTTCCGCACAATACGGCGCCGACGCTGTGGGCGGCGTCATCGTGGTCACAAGCAAGAAAGGCGTTCAGGAAGAGAGCCGGAGCAAGAGATCTTTCTACGGCGCAAAGCTCTCCGTGGGCTCTTTCGGAAAATTTATGCTGAATGTCAACAATAGCCTTTCCCTTGGAAAATTCAGCAGTTATATTTCCTATCAGTACGATCGCTCCGAGGATGATTTCGTCTACGAATACATGGATTACGGAAGCTATGACATCCCCCTTGACACGCTCGTGAACAACAACAAGTTATCCAATAATGTCTTTGCCAAAGTCGATTATGCGATCAACGAAAAACAGAATCTCTCCGCATCCTTCAATCACTACGGATCGGATAACGGGACCCCGGGCATGATCGAAAGCCCGACGCCCAACGCGAAACTGCAGTTCAACAACCAGTCCTACAACCTGGCTTACGCCAACAGCGAGATCTTTACGGGATTTTCGCTCAAGGCGCAGGCCTATTTGCTTGACAATGAAACGAAATTCAGCGATCCCGACGACATCTACTCCGAACCCAGCGATCACGACAACTACGCGCTGGGGCTTGAACTGAGCCAGGCCGGCAGTTTGCTGAAGGAACTCTTAACGGTGAATTACGGCTATTCTTTCCGGAACGACCGGATCGTCAGCACGGCGGTGGGGCAGAAAACACGCAACACCCACAGTGCCTTCGCCTCCGTCAACGCAGGGAAAAGTTTTGATTTCTTCATTTCCCGCATCGACGCCTCGCTGGCGCTGCGCTATGACGCGCCCTCCGATTTTGCCGACGCCCTCAGTCCGCGCTTCAGTTTTTCAATGGTGCACGATAAAAAAGATCTTTCCGCGACCCTCAGCACGCATATCGCACGGTCCTATAAGGCGCCGACCTTCAACGACCTCTACTGGCCCCAGGACGCCTATTCGGTCGGGAATCCCGATCTGAGACCGGAATACGGGTT
>CALMFL010000157.1 GCA_937862595.1 uncultured Fidelibacterota bacterium | reverse complement strand
GCCAGCCGTCGAATTCCTTCATCTTTCGGATCATGATATCGATATCGTCGATGCCGATCGTATAGTCGGTGACGGGATTGTTCCGGATGTCCAGGCCCCAAAGTTCATAGGTGCGGCGACCCTGTTTTTTGCCCCAGAGATCGTACAGGGCCATGTCCAGGGCGCATTGCGCAAAGGGATTGTGACGTAACCCGGGTTCCAGCAGGTCCCATGCCTTTTCGGGAGGCACGGAAAGCAGGTCGATGCCGGAAAGGAGATCCGCGACGGCGTGAATGTCGTCCCGGATCATATCGATCGTGAACTTGTAATATTTGTGATTGGCCACGCACTCGCCGAAACCGGAAAGTCCGGCATCGCGCACCTCCACGATGGCCGTTTTCTGCACCGTCCGGGTCTCGCGGGATATCCCGAATTTGTATTTCAGCGGAAGATCGTATTCGTGAATGCGTATGTCCATCGTTTATCTCACCTTCATCATGCTTAGGATTATCAGGTTACGTGGACGAATTTAAGGGATAAAACGGGATTGCACAATATTTTTCCTTACGGCAAAGAACGGCGGGGCACGCATCCGGCCGTAAAATTCTCAGCCTGAGGATTTCCGTCCAAAACATGATACCTTTCGCGCTGAAAATTTAGTATATTGCCTCAAGTAACAAGGGAAGCCATGAAGCGAAGCTACGAAGAGATCAATCAGAAGATCGCCGCCGGTGAAGCCGTTGTCATGACGGCCGAAGAGGTTTCCAGGTTGGCGGAAAGCGAAGGCCCGGAAACTGTTGCCAAAAACGTGGATGTGGTCACGACGGCCACCTTCGGCCCGATGTGTTCCTCCGGCGCTTTCATCAATTTCGGGCATCCCGATCCCGCGATGCGGATGGAGCATATCACCCTGAACGGCGTTGAAGCCTACGGCGGCATTGCGGCGGTCGATGCGTATATCGGGGCGACGCAGGAATCGGCGACGGATCCCCGCTACGGCGGGGCGCATGTTATCGAGGACCTGATCGCGGGCAAGGATGTGCGCCTGAAAGCTTCCGGCAAGGGGACGGACTGCTATCCCCGCAGGGAGATCGAAACCGTGATCAACCGTGATTCGATCAATGAAATGTTCCTCTTCAATCCCCGGAACGCCTACCAGAATTATCCCGCCGCCACAAATTCCACCGCCAAAACAAAGTATACCTATATGGGCGTTCTGAAGCCCAAGTGCGGCAATGTGAATTATTCGACCTCGGGCGAACTGAGCCCCCTGCTCAACGATCCCGATCTTCGCACGATCGGCATCGGAACGCGGATCTTCCTCTGCGGCGCGCAGGGTTACGTGTCCTGGTACGGAACGCAGTTCCGCACCGCCTCGGAACGGAACGAATACGGAATACCGCTCACGCAGTCCGCGACCCTGGCCGTGATCGGCGATATGAAAGAGATGAGCCCCGAATTCATCAAAGCGGCATATTATAAAAAATACGGGGTTAGCATGTTCATCGGCATCGGGATCCCGATACCGGTCCTGGACGACGATATGGCCCGCAGGGTCTGCATCCGGAACCGGCAGATCGACACCTGCATACGGGATTACGGCTTGCCCGGGAACCCGGTCCTGACGACGGCAAATTACGAACAGCTTCAGCGCGGGAAGATCCTGCTGAACGGGAAGGAGACGCCGACCGCGCCCATGTCCTCCCTGAAAAAAGCGCGGCGTATCGCGGAAACGCTGAAAGAACAGATCCGGAACAAACACTTTTTCCTGACGGAGCCGGTTCAGGCATTTCCGGAGGGTACAACGCTGAAAACCCTGAGAGACGGTACCTGACCATGTACGAACCCCGTACCTATCGGCATGACATGGGCGGGCGTTTCGACTCGTTCATCTACCGTTTCCGCGAAACGGATATCTGGGTCGGCTATGACAAAGATGCCGGCATCGAAAGTCAAACGGTCCGTGATTTTATCGACCGGCAATGCCGTGCATTGCGCACTGCAGTTGAGGCGTATCTGGCCGGGCATCCCGAATTTGGAACTTCTCATCTTCCCCTTGACTGCGCACAGGATGCGCCGGAAATGATCAAAGCCCTTGCCGCATGCTCCCGAAAAGCGAATGTCGGTCCCATGGCGGGGATCGCCGGAGCCTTCTCCGAACATCTCGGCAAGGCATGCAGCCGTCATTTCGGGTTCAGGGAGATCGTCATCGAGAACGGGGGGGACGATTACCTTCAGATAGGCTCCCCGCTCCGGGTGGCCTTATCCGCGGGTGCAAGCCCGTTATCGGGAAAGATCCATCTCGAGGTGCCGCCGGAATATTCACCCCTGGGACTCTGCGCCTCTTCAGGCACTTTCGGCCATTCCTTCAGCTACGGAAAGGCCGACCTGGTCTCCGTCGCGTGCCGCAGCGCCATCCTGGCGGACATGTATGCAACCGCATTTGCCAACAGGGTGCAGGATAAGGAGGATATCGGAAAGGTGCTCGATGAGGCCGCGGCCGTAGCGGAGATCCTTCATATCGCCGTGATCAAGGACGACTGCTTCGGCATCCGGGGGAAATTAAAAATAATTTCATAAAAAAAGAAAAATATAACATTTGTGAAAAATCACGTTTATATTACAATACATATGAATTAAGCCCATAAGGAGAGATCGATGAAAAAAGTAAGCATTTTAGTATGTGCGATTTTGTTCTTCCTGTTGCCGATGGCCGCATTCGGCGGCGACGGGGATGATACAGGACTTTCTTCCATGTTCGAAACAGGCCTGGGAGTCGGTGCTGTAACATTGAACGGAGAACTTTACAATCAGATCGCATTCCGGCCGACCTTTACCATCGGCAAACTGAGCATGGGGCTGGACCTTGCCGTCTATATCAACAGAGAAGGCAAGATCAGCAAACACAACTGGGATGACTTCGAGGATTATCTGAACGCCCTGTACTTCCTAAGCTGGGCAACGAAATATGATCCGTTCTACATTCGGATCGGCGGGCTGGACGATATTACCTTTGTCAACGGTATCTCGATCGACCGCTATACCAATATGCTCGAATATCCCGTCAAGAAGCGTTTCGGAACGGAATTCGGATTCAGCAATAAAAAGAAAGAGGAACGCGGACTGGCAATGAGCTTTTACGGTTTTATTGCGGACTGGACGGAACTGGGCGGCGCAAGTTCCATGCCGGGACTGCTGGGCGGACGCTTTGCCGTGGGAGGTTTCCTCGAGATCGGGCTCAGCGCGGTTGCGGACCTGAATCCCTTCAATGCCTTTGAAGAGGATGTCGACGGCGACGGCTATGCCGACCTGATGGATATGTTCCCGAACAACGAGAATTTCCATGTCGACACCGACGGCGACGGCATCGCGGATGCCGCGGACGTCGATAGAGACGGTAATAATTTATGGGAATATACCCCGGTGGAAGGACTGACGCAGGAGATATTGGATACCTATATCGCGCCGATGTTCCCCACGTATGACGGATACGAAAGTATCGACAGCATTCAAACGATCCAAATCCCGACGATCGACACCCTGATGGTGCAGCATCCGTCCGTCTTTTCAGCGAGCCTCGACATTACGGTCCCGATCTTCAGAAGCAGCGGCTTCTCGCTTGAAATTTACTCGGTCGGCGCGATCCTGGGTTATCTCGACGGGAACACGCAGCTGCTAGATCTGACGAAAGACGATGTTTTCATCGGAACGTCTCCCGTCGGTATCGGCATCACGGTCAGCAATTTTCTGAATGCCCGGGTGGAATACCGCTGGGCTCAGGAGAATTTCCAGTACGGGTTCTTTAACAAGAACTACGATCTGAACCGCGTGTATTTCGTTCAGGATGAAGACATGCGCTTCGTTGCAAAAACCAAATACGATCAGCTCCTGTCCATGAATCTGCCGAAATCGCAGGGCTTTTTCGGATCGGTGGGGATCAATATCATCAATTTCTTCACGCTTGATTTCAACTACATGAACATGGTTTCGGGTCTGGGCGATGTCCTGCAGACCTTCCAGGCCGAAGCGTCGGTCCCGCACGGCGCGATCCCGCTCGTGTCCGAGATCACCGCCTATTATCACCGCAACAACGATCCCAATCCCTTTGACTTCAAACATCCCTCCGAACGTACGCTGATGGGCGCGCGCATCGGAATGGACCTGGGCGGCGGCGTCAGCATCGTGTACAATTACATGCGCACCTACCGCGATATGAACGGCGATGAAGTGATCGAGCCCAAAACGGAAGGGGTTACGATCATGAATGTTGAAACCGGATTCAGTTTTTAATTTCATTAAAACAGCATCTGTTGTATATTTGCCCGTCCCGAATAAGACCGGGGCGGGCTTTTTTTAATATATAAGCAAGAAAGGGAAATTCATGCATTGGATAGACATCGCCATTATTGCGGCATTTATGACCGGTGTTTTCGTCGCCGGCTCCGTCCTGGGAAAAAGCGTGAAGAACATGAAAGACTATTTCAGCGGCGGGAACAGGCTTCCCTGGTGGGCGGTCATGGTATCGATCGTGGCGGCCGAGACCTCCGTTCTGACCTTCCTCTCCATCCCGGGTGTGGCGTATCTGGGCAATTTCACCTTTCTTCAGGTATGCATCGGCTATATTGTCGGGCGTATCCTGGTTGCCGCCGTATTCATTCCGATGTATGCCAAGGGGAATTTCATCTCCGTTTATCAGGCGATCACGGAAAAGGGCGGGATCACCATGCAGCGCATCATGTCCATCACCTTTATGCTGACGCGCCTTCTGGCGGACGGCGTCCGCCTCTTCGCGGTCGCTATCCCGCTGTCCATGATCACGGGACTGCCCTATTTCCATTCGCTCCTGATCCTCGGCTTCGTGACGGTCGCCTATACCCTGATGGGGGGCATCAAAGGCGTGGTCTGGATGGACTTTGCGCAATGGATCATTTACATGGGCGCGGCGGTGTGCGCCCTGGTGATCGGACTGAGAATGCTCCCGGATGCCGCGGCCTCCTTTGACATTGTCGCGTCGCTCGGCAAACTGAAGGTCCTGAATTTCAACGGAGCCTCGGGCTATACGCTCTGGGGCGGGATCATCGGCGGCGCCATGCTCTCGATGGCCAGCCACGGCACGGACCAGCTCATCGTTCAGCGTATACTGAGCTGCAAGAGCGTCGCAGATTCCAAAAAAGCGATGATCGGAAGCGGCGTGGTCGTTCTTGTCCAGTTCATACTTTTCCTCTTCATCGGGGTCATGCTGTACATGGTGTGGAACGGTGCGGGACTGAGCGCCCTGGGCATTACCAAACCGGACGAACTGTTCACAAAATTCATCATCGATCATCTGCCTCCCGTCGTGAAAGGCCTGACGGTTGCCGGGATCTTTGCGGCGTCCATGACGACCCTGAGCGGATCGCTGAGCGCCATGTCAAGCTCCATCACCGTGGATATTTTCAAACCCATTTTCAAGCGGATAACCGATGAAGACAAATGGCTGAAAATAAGCAGATTAGCCACGCTTACCTGGGGAGTTGTCATGGTCTTTGGGGCCATGATCTTTACGAACCAGAACAGCCCTCTGGTCGAAGTCGGGCTTTCCATTGCCTCCTTTACCTACGGCGGTACGCTCGGCGTATTCGTCGCCGTACGCTTCTTTAAAAAATGCAGTCTTTGGCAGTATGTCGTCCCCTTCTTTTTCTCGATTTCTGTCATGACCTTCATCATCATCGCAGGTTGGCAGGGACTGTTCAAGATCAACTGGACCTGGTACACCCTGATCGGGGTTACGTCGTCCGTACTGATGAACAGGCTGCTGGTGTTGATCAAAAGACCGAAAGAATAGAGAAAGTCGATAGGTCGATATAAAAGTCGATAGGTCGATGGGAAAGTCGATAGGTCGATGTGAAAGTCGATAGGTTGATGAATTGATGGGGGAGTCGATCTGAAAGAACCTTGTTGAGAGAATAATAGGGAAAGGGGGACGAAATGCAAAAAGAAACGTTTGTATATGGTTTTG
>CALMFL010000156.1 GCA_937862595.1 uncultured Fidelibacterota bacterium | reverse complement strand
ATTTCTTCAGTTGAGATTAAAAAACCTCACATGTTGAAGGCAATTGTCAATTGTCCTTTGTCAATTGTCAATTGATTTCTCTTTCACCATGAACTGAAGCATGCCCATCGAGATCAGGGCCAGCAGGGCGCCGAAACCGAACGCGACGGTGCCGCCGTATCCGGGGAAGGCCCGGTCGACGAAATGGTACAGCGCGCCGAAGATCACGCTCGCGGGCAGGGCGGAAAGTCCGATGGAGAAATTGTAGAGGCCGAAGGCCGTTCCGCGCCGCTCCGGACCGACAAGGTCCGCGACAAAGGCCTTTTCCGCGCCTTCCGAGAAGGCGTAGAACAGCGCGTAGACCGCAAAGAGGATCAGGGTCGCCGGGACCTGCCAGGCGGCCGGGATAAAGACGAGCAGGGCGAAGGCGACATAGACGAAGGCGTAGATCGCCCAGCCGATATGAATGACCGTTTTCCGTCCGATCTTATCGGAAAGCGCCCCGAGCGGCGTCGAGAAGATCACCTTGATGACATGGAAGAAGGCCCAGATCAGGGGGAGAAAGAGAATATTGATAACCTGATCCCGCGCGCCGACGTCGGCAAAGCGGGAGATGAGCTGCTGCAGCACGGGAATGCGATTGAAGATCGCAACGACCGCGCCGCTTTTATGGATGGCCTCTTCCACCCGGAAGAGCAGAAAGGCGTCCGAGGAATTCCCCAGGGTAAAGACGATCATCGTGAGCAGGTAATTCACAAAATTTTTATCCAGTTGTTTAAGGGACAAGGAAAAAGGCCTGGCGCTCTTGACGGCCGGCCCGCTTTCCTTTACGAAAAAGATGATCGTCAGGACCGCCAGGATCCCCGGGATGATCGCGAGGTAAAAGGTCCGGCGCAGGACCAGCAGGGGGTCGTTCATGTTGAATCCCAGAAAGAGCGTCAACAAGACGATAAGCGCCAAAAAAGGCCCTGCGACGGCGCCGGCATGGTCCATGGCCCGGTGAAAGCCGTAGGATTTTCCGCGGATATCTTTATTCACCGAGGCGGCGATAAGCGCGTCCCGCGGTGCGGTGCGGATCCCCTTGCAGCTCTATGCCCGTATTTTACCTGATCTGCTTTTTATTGTTCTGGTAAAATCGATGGCGGATATTGCCCTGATCCGTCTGGTGATCAGTGTTAAAATCACCGATTTGCTCAATTCGCGGAATTTTCAGAAAACACTTAAAAAACATAGTAGAAAACACCTCAATTTTTTGGATAAAAAATTTTTAGATGAGTCAGAGCGAGAGTACATTAAAAGTATGGAAATTTAATTTTACTCCGATATTAACTAAAAATTAATTTAAACAGATAAGTTCCGATAATATTGATATTTAGGAGTAATTGATCATAAGGGTCTCGGTTTGCTAGAACTGTCA
>CALMFL010000155.1 GCA_937862595.1 uncultured Fidelibacterota bacterium | reverse complement strand
CATCAGCGAAGCGATCAGCAAACCGACGATCGCGATCGCCCAGGTATAAGGCAGCGTGTTCCAGAGCACTTTCTGTACGTCCACCTGCATTTCATTTGCCAGCCAGACATTATGGGTGTTGGTCGGGTCCGAGATGCTCTGCAGCATGCCGACGGACATCAGTAGTCCCATAATCGCGGCTCCCGGCATCCCAGCGGCAAGAAAGACCGCCGCAAGGCCGTAGCCCATGCCCCAGAGGTTCAGAGGACCGCGATAAAGGGCCAGCGGCGCAGCAAGGGCAAATATCAGGACATAGAAGAATCCGTTGCCCGGGACCAGTCCGGCCATGACCGGCTGAAGAAGGCTCAGCACGGGCCATCCCTGCGGGTAAAGGGAAGAGATATCGCCTCCCGGCCCCATGATGGCATTGAGGAGCATGCCGATCCCCATCATCAGGGCGACGGCCGGCATGGCGACCGTACCGCCTTCAAAGATCGAACGCACGAGGGTGTTCAGCGCCCCTTTTTTATGGGTGGCGATAAATCCGTATATCAAACCGCAAATGAACGCGGCAATAAAATTCATATTGAAGAGCAGGATCAGGAATAAGGGTACAAGCGGCGTGAAATAGGCCGAGGCGTGTAAAATATCTCCCCCGGTCCTTTTCCTTAGGATGCGAAGCAAATTGTTCAGGACGGCCAGGATGATCCCGGCGAGTATAAGGAATTTAACGGTTTTCCCGGCGACTGAGCCGATATTCCCGGCGATTTCACGAACATTGAACGGCAAGGCATTCCAAAGAATCAGCACGCCGGTTACGGCCGCCAGAAAGGAAATACTGATAATGATGATCTTTTTCAGTTTCAGATCATGTCCGTCGCGGTAGAGCTGTATCGTGATATAAAATAACGATGTAATGAACAGAAGCGCAAACATGACCAGGGCAAAACTTCGGATCTGGTACACTTCCAGATCCAGCACGGTGATATACAGGGCCCAGTTCCCGGCATTCAGGATGCCGCCCATGGAAAGTCCGAAAAGAAAAATGCCGATGACCGTCATCGGGCTCATTCCCACGGAGATCATGATGGGCAAAGCGATCGTCGCGACCATAATGATCGCACCGAGTCCGCCCAGGGAAGTGAAAAGCAAGGCGATCAGGAGGAGAATGACCACCGCGATGATCCAGGGGTTGTCTCCCGAAAGTTCCGCGCCTTTTTTGATCAGGTTCTCCGCCACGCGGGTCTTTTGCATCAGCACGCTCAGCATGGACCCGAAGATCGCGATCACGTAGGCGGGATGAAGGCGCAGTACGCCCTGTCCCACCACGAGACTGAGCGTTTGTTCAAATGAAACGCCCCCCACCAGCGCGATCAGAAATGCCATCAGCGGCAGCGCCAGCAGTGCGGGCAGTTTCCGCGTGAACATGGCCGCGGCCATGCTGAAGAAGATCAGGATAAATATGACGATCTGTAACGTTTCCATACTCCCCTTTTCGTAAAGACGGTCGATCAGATACTTACGGTCGATGCCGTAATTTAAAGAAAAGACCCGGCAGGCACAAGTACCTGCCGGATCTTTCTATCAAAAGATGAGAAGTAATGCTATTTCAGGAAGGTCATCTTTTTGATGTCAACCTGGTCGCCGGCCTGGAGTTTGTAAATATACATACCGGTTGAGATCGGGTTGCCATGGTTATCGGTGCCGTTCCAAACGACCCGGTTATAGCCGGCGCGGACGTTGCCGTTGATCAGGGTCTTGATCTTGCGTCCCGTGATATCGAAGATCGCAAGATCGACCTTGGCATCCGCCGGCAGATCGAAGCGGATCGTGGTGCTCGGGTTGAAGGGGTTCGGATAGTTCTGATGCAGCATGAAGTTATCCGGCAGCCCTCCGGCGATGGCCGTGGTGTCCCGTTCGGGGATGATCGGAGCATCTTCGATCTTTTCAAAGCTGTAGGAAGATACGCCGTTATTGGTCACCAGCTCGATCAGGGCATTGTCGTAGACGCTGTAGACGGCCATACCGGTCGCATTGCCATTGGGATTGACCGCATAATTGTCCGTCGGTGCGTCGACCGGCGATACGCTGCTGCAGAGGTTGTCCCCGGGTGTGCCGAGAAGCTCCACGACCTTTGTTCCGGAACTCCAGCAATTGGTGATGCCGACAAAGCGGCGCCATCCGGCGGAGGTTTCAACTTCAAAATAGTTGATCGCGGTTCCCGAGGGAACAACGCCCGTATCAAAGGTATAGAGAAGTGTTCCGTCCGCTTTGACATACTGCGGTGCCGTGCCCGTTCCGTTAATGAAGAAGTAATCCCCGTTGCTTACCGGAGCGATCCCGCGGGATGCGGCGCCCGGAAGTACGGCAACACTGTCGGCGAGGGTGTAACTTACACCGTCGGCCGTTTCAAAAACGTAAATGAAGGGCGCATTCGTCCCGGATACGTACACCTTTGTGTTCTCGCCTTCACCGCTGGCTGCCAGAGCGTCGCCGACCCGAATGGGGATCCCGCCGCCGCTGTACGCCAGATTCATGTCGGCATCTTCGTTCGCATTGCGGAAAAGATTGAAGGTTGAACCTGAAGAGAGGTTACAGGAGAACACCTGTCCGTCCGTCGTCGCAGCGACCGCGTTGAGCTTGATGTATCCCGCGCTCGGCAGAGGATCAAGCAAGGCAAGGTTTTTTACAAAGCTCCCGTCTTCGGCATCAAATGCCTTTACGAAATCGCCGTAACCGCTGGGATGCGCGACAAAGTAAAGATGATTTGATTTTGCGCTGTAGGCCATCGTTCTCGGTGCGTTGGCCGTCACGCCCATCCAGTCCGCATCGGCGGTAACGCGCCAGTCCAGCGGCCAGACGATCTCGCCGTTACCGCTCAGGGCGACCGTTACCACACCTTCGCTGGTATAAACGGAAAGGACGGCATTATCGGCCGTCTCATCTTTCGGCATATAGGTCGTGAAGATCATGGCCGTATCGCCGGGAGCCAGCGTGTTGGTGTCGATCACGGCAAAAAAGTCGCCATGAGAGCTGACAAGGCTGTCAACCACGAGATCTTCCGCCGTATCGGGCGCATCATTGGCCAGTTTGACGGCAAGCGTCCTGGCGGCATTGATGCCGACAACGGCAAAATCA
>CALMFL010000154.1 GCA_937862595.1 uncultured Fidelibacterota bacterium | reverse complement strand
GGGTACGGGCGGGGGATGCGTTACGGCGTGGTTTTCCGGGGGACATTTGCGGCGGATCAAAGGCGGAACAGCCGCGATCCGCCGCTCCGGCAAGCGGAGCCGTCATTTTCTCTCCCCGCTGCAAGGGATCAACAAATCTTTTATCCGTTCGCCAAAAAGGTCGTATCTTTTTTTATTATCGGTTAAAGGAAAAAAATGACATCGAACTTTTGCACACATAGAATAAAGGGCATGACCGGAATGATCCTGTCCCTGGTCATGACAGCATTCCCTCTGATCGCGGGGACCCCGGGTTATTATTATCAGGAATTGCTCTATCATTTCGGCGGCGCGGACAGCGTTCTGGTCAATACCCGCAGCACCACGGGGGAGGATATCGGCAATCAGTCCAAACCCTACGGCCTGGTGACCGATCCGGAAGGGAAACGCTGGGCGGGCTTTTATTCGGGATACAGCAACGCCTATGCCCGCGGGGAAGACGACATGATCCGTCTGGCCGGAATCCGCTGCTTTCTTCCCGACGGAACCGAGGCCGCCTTTTCGCCGCTTGAATTCCTTGAATTTGAGGACGGCAGCAAGGACACTCTCTACCTCGAAAGCCCCTATAACGGCAATTGCCGCGGCATCAGTCTGGACGCGGACGGAAATATTCTCTATACCGCGCGATCCACGCTGTATAAGATCGACTACCGCGACGGGAGCGGGATCGCCCGCTGGCATCCCGGCATGGATGACAAGCCGGTCCGGACCTTTGTCAAGGCGGCGCACGATCCGGTGAGCGGCTATATCTATTTTGCGCCCTATCCCATGGCGGAACCCCTGCATATTCTGGATGAAGACCTGAATTTCATCGACGAAGCCATCCCCTATACCCCCACGCTCCAGAATGCGATCCTGGCGCGGACGACGACACTGGGCGTGACCCAGTTGTTCTCCGCAACGCACGCCAACGGGATCGGGATCATCGTGTACGAGTCGGCGGAGCCCGGGACCGAGCCTTTTTTGCCGGCAGACACCCTCGGCAATTATTCCGAGGAGACGGACAGCAATACCATCTTTTACAAAGCATGGCCTTCGTCACTCGACTGGATCGACCGCGACGAAGGCATCGTTATTTTCGGGAATGATTACCGCGCGATCACCACGGTCAGCAGCGGTACCCCGCCGCCCTCGCCCCATGCATCGCGCTGGGTCATCCTGGATGTGGATAACGACTCCATGATCGCCATGTTCGGCGCGCCCTGGGGCGATGAGAACAACCGGCCCAAACCCGTCGCCGCCAGCGTTCCGGAAAACTATCTGGAGAACCAGGCCATGGTGCTGAGGCCCTCCGGAGCCCAGATGCTGACTTCCGGCAGCGGACCCGAGCGGATCGTGATCAGCGATTTTGAACTGAACTGCGTGCAGTCGGTTGTTTTCTCGACGACCGCCCTGGACGGCGACCCTTACGTGCCGCTGGGCTTCACCCTGTATCAGAACTATCCGAATCCCTTCAACCCCCTGACGGCCATCCGTTTTCATCTGGAGCGCGGGGAGCAGATCAGCCTGGATATCCGGGACCTTTCGGGCAGAAAAGTATCCGGCGTGTTTTCCGGATACCTCGAAGCCGGGACGCACCAGGTCCTGGTGGAGGCTTCGGACCTGCCCTCGGGCGTCTATCTCTACAGCCTGAGCATGCCCGGTTTTTCAGTTTCCCGCAAAATGACGCTGATCAAATAGAAAGGACCCTTTTATGAATACCTATGATGTCGTAATCCTCGGATCCGGTCCCGGCGGCTACGTCGCCGCACTTCGCGCCGCGCAGCGGGGGCTGAAAACCGCGGTCGTTGAAAAAGAACAGATCGGGGGCGTCTGCCTGAACTGGGGATGCATCCCGACCAAGGCGATCATCCATTCGGTCAACCGGCTCCGGGACATACGGGAAGCCGGCGAACTGGGCATCGAGGCCGACGCGGTGCGGGCGGATATGTCCCGGATCATCTCCCGTTCGCGCGAGGTGGCCGGACGCCTGTCCAAAGGCGTCGCCTATCTTCTGAAAAAGCAAGGGGTCACCGTCATCGAAGGCCATGGCCGCCTGCTGAACGAACATGAACTGCGGGTCGAAAAGGCCGGCGGTGAAAGCGAGACGGTCCATGCGGAACACCTGATCCTCGCGACCGGATCCCGGCCGAAATCCCTGCCCCATATTCCCGTCAACGGGACGGACGTCATCAGCAGCCGCCATGCCCTGGAACTGGAAACCCTTCCCGAACGCATGGTTATCATCGGTGCGGGCGCGATCGGCATTGAATTCGCCTACATTTACAAGCATCTCGGGGTCGACGCCACCGTCATTGAAGCCCTGGACGCGATCCTGCCGAACGAGGACGCCGATATCTCCAAAGAGCTGCTGCGCCAGTTCAAAAAACAGAAGATCCGCTGTCTGACCGGCAGCAAGGTCACCCGGCTCGAACGCACGGAGCAGGGACTGGACTTAACGCTCGAGCAGTCCGGCGAAACCCTGAAGCTGCAGACCGATATGATACTTTCCGCCGTGGGGGTCGCGCCCAATACCGAGGATATCGGATTGGAGACGGTCGGGATCGCCCTTGAACGCGGGTTTGTGAAAACCGATGCGAACGGCATGACGTCCGTCCCGGGCATCTACGCCATCGGCGACATGGCGGGCACGCCCTGCCTTGCCCACAAGGCAAGCCGGGAAGCCCTGATCGCGATCGACCACATTCAGGGAAGATCCCCCGCGCCGCTGGACCCCCTGCATATCCCCGGCTGCACCTACTGCGAGCCGCAGGTCGCGTCGGTCGGACTGCGGGAGCGGGACGCCGTTTCCCGGAAGATCGATCATACCGTGTCCACGGTCTTTTACCGTGCGATCGGGAAAGCGATTGCCATCGGCCGTCCGGACGGATTCCTGAAATGCGTGGTTGACGCAAAGACCCATAAGGTCCTGGGCGCCCACTGCATCGGCGCGGAAGCGACCGAACTGATCGCGGAACTGACCCTGGCGCTGAGCCGGGGAATGACCGTGGAAATGCTCGCCGAAACCATTCACGCCCATCCCACGCTCAGCGAACTGATCATGGAGACCGCGGAGAACGCCCTGGGCGAGGCGATCCATGTCTGAGCCCCGCTGGTATCTTCTGGGCTTCTATGTGCCGGAGACCCACCTTGAGGCGGTCCTGGAGGCCGTCTTTTCCGCCGGAGCGGGGGACTACGGGGCGTATGACCGCTGCGCATGGACCTGCCCGGGCGAAGGCCGTTTCCGGCCGGGCCGGCACAGTTCCCCCTTTATCGGAGAAGCCGGCGCAGACACCCGCGTCCGGGAGATCAAAGCGGAATGCATCGTTCCGGAAGCGGCGCGCGAGGCCGTAAAAGCTGCGCTGATCGGCGCCCACCCCTATGAAGAACCGGCCTTTCATTTTATCCCGATCAGCCGGTGAACGGGCGAAAAATATTGGATGACGAAGCATTTTCGCTTATATTTCACGATGTATAAAAAGATGGTAACATGGGAAAGATCGTAGTCATAGCAAATCAGAAAGGCGGGGTAGGGAAGACCACGACCGCGATCAACCTCGCGTCCTCCCTGGCTGTCATGGAAAAACGCATCCTGATCGTCGATATCGATCCGCAGGCGAACGCCTCGTCGGGCCTCGGGCTCGACCTGAGCAAGATCGACACCACCATCTACGATGTCCTGCTGGAAAAAGTGCCCTATCAGGATGCCGTGCAAAAAACATTTCTCGAATACCTTGATATTCTGCCCTCGAACCAGGACCTGGTCGGCGCCGAGATCGAAATGGTGAACATGATCTCCCGCGAAACCCGCCTTCGGAAAGCCCTGAAGCCCGCCAAGAACGACTATGACTTCATTTTCATCGATTGCCCGCCTTCCCTGAGCCTCCTGACCGTGAACAGCTTTACCGCGGGCGATTCCGTGCTGATCCCCATCCAGTGCGAGTATTTTGCCCTGGAAGGGCTCACCCAGCTGCTGAACACCATCCGGCTGATCCAGAAGAACCTCAATCCCCAGCTTGACCTTGAAGGCATTATCCTGACCATGTACGATTCGCGCCTGAACCTGAGCAAAATGGTCGCGGAAGAGGTCCGCAAATACTTCGGCGACAAAGTCTATAAAACCATCATATCCCGTAACGTGCGTTTAGGGGAAGCGCCCAGCTACGGACAGCCGATCATTTCCTTCGACATTCATTCCTCGGGTGCAATGAACTACATGCAATTGGCTGAGGAGTTCATACATGGTAAAAAGTAAAGCCCTGGGCCGGGGCCTGGACGCCCTGATCCCGACATTCCAGCCGGATACGGACAGCGGGAGCGATACGCCGGTCCGGGAGATCGGCATCCACGCGATCGAACCCAACCCCTATCAGCCGCGCCGCGAATTTTCGCAGGACGAACTGGACGAACTGGCTCAGTCCATCCGGGAACGCGGACTGATCTCACCGGTCACGGTGACGGAACGGAACGGAAAATACGTTCTGATCGCGGGCGAACGCCGTCTGCGCGCCTGCAAGCAGCTCAATATGAGCACAATTCCCGCGTATTTCCGCGACGTGGAGGGCGACGAGGAACTGATGGAGCTGGCGCTGATCGAAAATGTACAGCGCGAGAACCTGAATCCCATTGAAGAGGCCATGGCCTATCGCGCGCTGATCGAACGGTACGGACTGTCCCAGGAAACGGTTGCCGAACGGATCGGAAAAAAACGCAGCACCATCGCCAACAGCCTGCGTCTGCTCAAGCTTCCCCAGGAAGTCCGCGAAAGCCTGGTCGCCGATGAGATCACCCCGGGGCACGCCCGGGCGATCCTGGCGGCGGCTACGCCCGCCCTGATGATCAGGGTCTGGCAGCAGATCGTCAAGCGCGGCCTCAGCGTCCGCGAGGCCGAGCGCCTGACCCAGAAGAGCGAGCCGGGAACGGCGGATCCCTCATCAAAGCCGAAAGCGAACCGGCGTCAGGACGCTTCCCTGCTCAAGCTGGAAAGCGCCCTTCAACAGGTGCTGGGAACCAAGGTGCGCATTCATCACCGGAACCCCGGCGGAAATATCGAGATCAGTTATTATTCAATGGAAGATCTGGAACGCATTCTGGAGCTTCTCGAATCCGGAGCTCATGAAAACAAATAAGGTTACATTCATCTTTCTTCCCCGGAATGAAGGCGAACAGAAAACCCTGACCCTGCATTACCGCTTATTTTTCCTTTTAAAGATCGTCGCTGTCCTCCTGATCGCCCTCCTGGCGCTGTCTTACCTGATCCTGATACCCCGGGCGAACAGCTATACCGCCTATAAAGAAAAGATCGAAACGTACCAGGCACAGGAAGCCCAGTTGCTGCAGCTGCTTGAGGATGTGAACCATATGAAGCAGTTCAACACCTACATGCGCGAGCTGATCGGACTCGATATTTTGCCGGACGAACAGGATTATTCCGCATTGGTCCCGGCATCCGCAACACAGGAAAAGGACCGGTATCTGTCCGCCACGCCGGAACTTCCGCCGGCCCGGGGCCTGATCACCAATAAATTTTCCAGCGGCCCGAAACGGCACTATGGGATCGATATCGCAGGGAAGATCGGGGACCCCGTGCACGCCACCGCGGACGGGCTGGTCGTCTTTGCCGGATGGACCCCGGAATTGGGAAATATGGTTGTCATTTCTCATCCCGATGATTATATTAGCGTTTACGGTCACAACGACCGCCTGAATGTGCAGGAACGACAGAGGGTCAGGAAAGGCGATCTGATCGCACTGCTGGGCAATACCGGCTACAGCATGGGTCCGCACCTGCATTTTGAGATCTGGCATCACGGACTGGCAGTCGACCCGCAAAAGGTCATTCCTGAATACACGGTCAAAAATTGAGGATAAAAGCCATGACAATGAAAGAAAAACCCACCTACACCATCATCGGTACCAATACGGTCATAGACGGACCGGTACACGTTAACGGTGACATTATTATCGGAGGGACCATCAAGAACAATATCGATGCAAAAGGCATCGTGCGCATCCCCGAGGGCGGTTTGGTCGACGGAAGCATCCGGGCGAAAGAAGTCCATCTGAACGGTCAGGTGACCAAAGGGATCTATGCGGAGGAGAAGATCGTTCTCGGTGTCAAGTCGAATTTTTCCGGGGAACTTGTGACGAAAAAACTCGTGGTAGAAGAAGGCGCGAGCATCTCGGGAAAAATGCAGGTCTCGGAAAAAAAGACCGGAAAAATCATTGAAGAATCAGTATAGGAGCTATAATGAACGTTAAACTGGACAGCCTGATCGAAAAGATCAAAGCCGAGGGTGTCGATACCGCCAAAAAACAGGCAGAAAAGATCATTTCTGCCGCAAGGAGCGAAGCGGACGGGATCATCAAAAAGGCCAAAGAGCAAGCTGAACAGCATCAAAAGAACGCCGAATCCGAAGCGGCGGCCTACCGGAAGAACGCAGAGGTCGCCATTCAGCAGGCTGCCCGCGACACCGTTCTGGTCCTGAAGGAAAAGCTTACCGCCCTGTTCGAACAGGCGCTCCTGGCGGACATTGACGTCACAATGGACGAAACGTTTTTAAAAGACCTGATCGTCCGCTTTGCCGAAATATGGGCAAAAGACGAAGATATTAGCGTCCTGGTAAACGGCGTTGACCCCAGGGCCTTCGCGGCAGAGCTCAAAGCCTCCCTTTCGAAGCATGTCAAAGGGGATGTCGACATCAAGCTTGACAAAAAGATCACCCGCGGCTTCCGGATCGGGAAAAAAGGCGAGAACCTTTTCTACGATTTCACCGACGAAAGCATCCTGGATGCCCTGCGTGTCTTTCTTAACCCGAAATTAGCAGAGCTGTTAACGTAATAGAGAAATCATCCGATGGATAAATACATCTATTTTGCTGCCGAAATGCCCCTGCTGAAATGGGGTTCCGAGCAGTTCATGTCCGAAGCGTCCTTTCTCGAAGAAGCCCAAAAATGGATGAGTCCCGCAGACCTGGCGTATCTGAACGAAGCCCGGATCGACCGCTATGATCCGCATAAAACCCCGGGCATTTATACGGATTATCTTGAGTTTGAGCTGACGCTTCGCGAGGAACTGGCCCGGTACCGCCGGGCGGCAAAAGAAGGGTATGACTACAAGTTCGTCCATATCCCGCCGTCGCTGATCAAGGAAGGCAATCCTCTCGAGAACGAACTGAATCTTATGAAATACCGCTGGCAATGGCTGGAAGAACGGGAATTCGCACATTATTCCGACCCCGATTTTTTCGTCCTGTATTTTTTAAAACTGCAGATCCTGCAGCGTGCGGCACGCCTGAAACAGGAAGCGGGCGAAGCGGCGTTCTCGGCGCTGATCGCATCAAAAACAGAAATTTCAGAAGGATCGGGATCCTGGTCCCGCAAATAGAATGGAGTCAAGATGGCCAATAAACTGTTAGGACATATCACCGCGATCAACGGCAACATGATCGAAGTCGCATTTGAAGAAAGCGTTGTTCAAAACGAGGTCGGATATGTGCTTGTCGGCGAGGAACGTTTAAAATCGGAAGTGATCAAAATAGCCGATAACACGGCATATCTGCAGGTTTACGAGATCACCAAGGGACTGAAGGTCGGCGACGAGGTGGAATTCACCGGAGAACTGCTGTCGGTCACCCTCGGCCCGGGCATTCTGTCCCAGGTATACGACGGGCTCCAGAACCCCCTGCCCGCCCTGGCGGAAAAATACGGGTTCTTTCTGCCCCGCGGCGTGGTCCTGGATGCGGTCGACGATACCAAAAAATGGCATTTTACTCCCACCGCCAAAAAAGGGGACACCGTCTACAAAGGTTCTCCCGTCGGCTGGGTGCCGGAAGGCATTTTTCAGCACAAGATCATGGTGCCCTTTGACCTGGAAGGCGAGTACACCGTCGCGTCCGTGGCCAAAGAAGGCGATTACGACCTTCGGGAAACCGTTGCCGTGATCCTGGACGCCAAAGGGGAGGAGATCAAGGTCCGCATGTCCTTCGAATGGCCCGTCAAGATCCCCATCAAGGCCTATACCCGTAAAATGGTTCCCACCGAACCCATGGTGACAAAGGTCCGCATCGTGGACACCTTTTTTCCCGTCTGCAAGGGCGGCACCTACTGCATTCCCGGACCTTTCGGCGCGGGCAAGACCGTGCTGCAGCAACTGACCAGCCGTTATGCGGATGTCGACATCGTGATCCTGGCGGCCTGCGGCGAGCGCGCGGGAGAGGTCGTGGAGACCCTCCGGGAATTCCCCGAACTGGAAGACCCCCGCACCAAAAAATCGCTGATGGAACGGACCGTTATCATCTGCAATACCTCCTCGATGCCCGTTGCGGCGCGCGAGGCCTCGGTCTATACCGCCACGACCCTGGGCGAATACTATCGCCAGATGGGGCTGGATGTGCTGATCCTTGCCGATTCGACCTCCCGCTGGGCTCAGGCCATGCGCGAACTGTCGGGCCGCCTGGAAGAGATCCCCGGCGAGGAAGCGTTTCCCGCCTACCTCGAATCGCGCATCGCCGAATTCTATGAACGTTCGGGCTATGTCGAGCTCCCGGACGGCTCCTTCGGCAGCATGACCATCGGCGGCACCGTTTCCCCCGCGGGCGGAAACTTTGAAGAGCCCGTGACCCAGGCGACGCTGAAAGTGGTGGGCGCCTTTCACGGACTGTCGCGCGCCCGTTCCGATGCGCGTAAATTCCCCGCGATCGACCCTCTTGAAAGCTGGACAAAGTATAAGGGGATCATTGATCCCGCAAAGGTGCTGAAGGCTCACCATATCCTTCAGCGGGGAAACGAGGTCCATCAGATGATGATGGTGGTCGGCGAAGAAGGCACCTCGATCGACGATTTCGTGTATTACCTGAAGAGCGAATACCTTGATTCGGTGTACCTGCAGCAGAACGGCTTCGATCCGGTGGACGCGGTCAGCGATCCGGAACGCCAGAAATACATGTTCGATAAAATTTACGACGTTCTCTACACGGATTTTCATTTCGACGCCAAGGATGATGCGCGCCGGTTCTTTAACGACCTCCGGCAGATGACCCTAGACTGGAACTATATCAGGATGGGCACCGATGAGTTCGATAAAAAAGAAAAGGACATTGACAGGCATATCGGCAGCATCACCGCATAAACCCGGTTTCATAACGACCTGAAGAGGAGCATTGGATACATGAAGAAAGTCTATAATAAAATATTGAGCATTGTCGGGAATGTGATCAGCGTCCGCGCCCGGGGCGTGAGCAACGAAGAGCTTGCGGAAGTGAAAACGAAGCGCGGCACCTCCCTGGCAAAGGTCATCAAGATCAGCAACGACCTGGTATCCCTGCAGGTCTTTGCGGGCAGCCGCGGGATCTCGACCGATGACGAGGTGCGCTTTCTCGGCAGGGCGATGAAGGTCTCCTTCAGCGACGCCATGCTCGGACGCATCTTTAACGGAAGCGGCGAGCCCATGGACAAAGGACCCGCGCTGAGCGAGAACCTCATCGAGATCGGCGGTCCCTCCGTGAACCCTTCAAAGCGCATCATTCCCAAGCGCATGATCCGGACCAACATCCCGATGATCGACGTTTTCAATTCCCTGGTCGTTTCCCAGAAACTCCCCATTTTTTCCATATCCGGGGAACCCTATAACGAACTTCTCGCACGCATCGCCCTGCAGGCCGAGGTCGACATGATCATTCTGGGAGGCATCGGCCTGAAATTCGACGAATACATGTATTTCCGGGACGAACTGGAAAAAGGCGGGGCGCTCAGCCGCTCCATTTTCTTCATGCACACCGCTGCGGACCCGGTCGTGGAAGGCCTGATGGTCCCCGACCTCTGTCTCTCCGTTGCGGAACAATTCGCCCTTAAAGGCAAAGACGTTCTGGTGTTGCTGACGGACATGACCAACTTCGCGGATTCCATGAAAGAGATCGCGATCACCATGGAACAGGTGCCCTCGAACCGGGGGTATCCGGGCGACCTCTATTCCCAGCTCGCTTCACGTTATGAAAAGGCCGTGGATTTCGAAGGCGCCGGATCGCTGACCATCCTGGCCGTTACCACCATGCCCGGCGACGACGTGACCCACCCCGTTCCCGACAACACCGGCTACATTACCGAGGGGCAGTTCTACCTGCGCAACGGCCGCATCGAACCTTTCGGCTCGCTCAGCCGTCTGAAACAGCAGGTGAACAAAGACACCCGCGAGGACCATCGCGCCATCATGGACGGCATGATCCAGCTTTATGCGCAGTACATGGAGACCGAAGAAAAACGCTCCATGGGCTTCCGCATGAGCACCTGGGACAAAAAGCTTCTGAAGTACGGCGCTTTATTCGAAAAACAAATGATGGACCTTTCCGTGAATATTTCCCTTGAAGATGCCCTCGATCAGGGCTGGAAGATCCTGGCCGAATGTTTTGAGTCCGATGAAGCGGGATTCCGTACGGAACTGATCCGCAAATTCTGGCCGGCCGGCAAGGACAAGGAAGAGAAAGCAAAAGAAGAACCTTCGGACGACCCGACAGAAGAGGATATCAGCGAAGAGCCCGTGCCGGAGACCGAAGCCGGCGAACCCGCAGAAAAGGTCAAAAAGAAAAAAGGCCGGACCGCAGATAAGAAAAAGCGCAGGAAAGCGTGACCGGGAGCAGGCAGACCTCATGGCAAAAGCAAAACTGACCAAAAATGAATTAAAGGCACAGAAGGATGCGCTCAAGCGCTTTACGCGCTACCTGCCCACGCTTGAACTGAAAAAGCAGCAGCTGCTCGTCGAGATCCGCCGGGTGCACGATGAGATCCATCAGAACCGGACGAAACTCGACGCCCTGAACAAGCGCCTTTCAGCCTGGGTCGCCGTGTTTGCGGAAGAGCTCGATGTGGCCTCTCTTTTCGCCGTCAAACACGTGAGCACCGAAACGGGCAATATCGCCGGCATCAATATTCCCCTGTTCCAGGGGGTTGAATTTGACGACACGCCCTACGACCTGATGGCCTGGCCTTTGTGGGTCGATGCGGGCGTCCTGGCGAGCAAGGAATACATTTCCCTGCAGAAACACCGGGAGATCCTGGAAGAGCAGGAACGCCTTATCCAGGAAGAACTGAGGACCACGGTCCAGCGCATCAATCTCTTCGAAAAGGTCATGATCCCGCGCACCCGCGAGATCATTCGAAAGATCAGGATATTCATGGGCGACCAGGAAACCGCTGCGGTCGTGCGCGGCAAGATCTCCAAGGCCAAGATCGAGAAGAAGAAAAAAGACCCGCACGCTGAAGCGGTCACAGGATTAACATGATCGAAAGAATGTCAAAGATCACGCTGCTTGTAGACGAAGGCAGGTCGAAAGAGACCCTGAAGGAACTCCGCAAGCTGGGTGTTTTACACGTAAGGCCGCTGCAAAATCCGCCCTCGGGCGACATGGCCGCCATCGGGACCCTGCTGGAGAACGCAAGGAACGGGCTCGCGATCCTGGGCGACACGGCGGAAATAAAGCAGAAGAAGGATAAAAAACCGGATGCGGTCATCAGCCGCATTCTTGAGATACGGGCGAAACGGGACGAACAGCTCCGCGAACAGGAGATGCTGAAGGAAGTCCTTTCCTGGTATGACGCCTGGAGCCGGGTTTCCCTTGAGGACCTCCTCGCGCTGGAAAAGGACGGATGCTATATTCGTCTCTACCGCGTGCCGCCGGCGGAATGGAAGGAACTGAGCAAGAACGGCAAGGTGTTCCTGCTGGAAGAAAGCAAGGCCGCGCTGAAGATCGCGTTCGTTTCCGATGATCCCGACGACGCGCTGGACTACCGCCCGGTCGCCCTGCCCGAACTGTCCCACACGGACGCCTCGGCGCGCCTGAAGGAGACCGCTTCCGGCATAGAGGACGGGACAAAAGAACTTGCCAGCCTGAAAAGCTATGCGGCGATCCTGCGGGACCGCATTGCGGCGCTTGAAAAAGAACATCAGTTCGCGCTCGTTCAGAACGGCCTGGGACTGAAGGAAGAGATCGCCTACCTCCAGGGCTTTGTCCCCGCCGACGAGGCCGCGGCCATTGAAACGGCGGCGGCAAAGAACGGCTGGGGCTATGTGGAGGAAGAGCCCGAACTCACGGACAACCCTCCGACAAAACTGAAGAATGCAAAATGGATCAAGATCATTGAGCCGGTCTTCGATTTTCTCGGGACCGTTCCCGGATACCGGGAAAAGGACATTTCGATGTATTTCCTGATCTTCTTTGCGGTCTTTGTCGCAATGATCATCGGGGATGCAGGGTATGGCTCGATCTTCCTGCTGCTCTCCATTGCGGCCACCGTCGGAATGAAACGTGACAGGAAAAAAATTCCGGGCGCGCTTATCCTGCTATATGTCCTGAGCATTACTACGATCGCATGGGGCGCCATCACCGGGACCTGGTTCGGTACGATTTCCCAGGGATCTTTCTTAAATTCTTTGGTTGTTGAACAGCTCAGGGATCAGAATAACGTACAGCTTATTTGTTTTATTCTGGCCGTGTTCCAACTGGGTTTGGCAAGCATGATGAACTTTATTGATAATCTTCCAAAGCTAAAAGCCTTTGAACATATCGGGTGGTTCAATTTGACATTAGGTGCATTCCTTTTAGTCCTGCAACTGGTTCTGGGTGATAATAAACCGTCATTTATCGAACCGTTCATGGTTGCCGTTGTGCCCTTGATGGCATCGGGGTTTGTTTTTGTAGTGTTATTTAGCGCCCAGGAACCCGGAAAAAGCTTTTTAAAGGGAGTTCTGGGCGGCCTGGGCGGCGCATTTAACACCTTCCTCAATGCGATCTCCTCCTTCTCGAACATCATTTCGTACATCCGCTTGTTCGCCGTGGGCATGGCATCGGTTGCCATTGCCGATTCCTTCAACAGTATGGCATCCGGAATGATGCATGGGCCGGCGATCATCGCCGGCGTTATCGTGCTCCTGATAGGACACGGATTGAATATCGTCATGGGACTGCTTTCCGTGATGGTTCACGGGATCCGTTTGAATTTATTGGAATTCAGCGGACAGTTGGGACTGGAATGGACCGGCTACAAATATGAGCCGTTCAAAGATAAATAGGTAACAAATTAATTCATTAGATCAAAGGAGACATAATAATGGATCTTCAAATGTTTGGCGCCGCAGCAGCGCTCGGTTTGGCTGCATTGGGTTCGGCTCTCGGAACCGGCATAGCATCACAAGCTGCTATCGGCGGTTGGAAAAAATGCTTTGTAAATGACAAACCCGCACCTTTTTTATTGGTTGCGTTTGCCGGTGTTGCATTGACACAGACCATCTACGGTTTCTTGTTGATGAACTTCATTCTTAATTCAACATCGGAGAACGGCCTCGGACTTCTCGGTGCCGGCGTGTTCGGTGGATTGGCTATGGGACTTTCCGCGTTGATGCAGGGAAAAGCCGCCGCACGCGCGGCCGACGCGCTTGCGGAGACCGGCAAAGGGACCGCCAACTACTTCATGGTGATCGGTATCGTGGAAACCGTGGCCTTGTTCGTCATGGTCTTCCTGCTCCTGATGCTCTGATCGCCGGCAGGAAAAAATACGAATTCAAAAAGAACCGTCGTTCCGGCGGTTCTTTTTTTTATGACAATTTAATGAAACAAATACAGGATATTTCTTCAGATAAATCTTATATTCGACCGTAAAAAATAACGAACGCGAGGACGCCATGAAAAAACCATTCACCCTGATACTGCTTGTCCTTTTGGCTGCGGCCCTGCCTGCGCAAAACGGATACCGCATTGTTTCATCCTATCAGATCGGTCCGGGATGCCATTACTTCCGTTACTCGAATCCCTCCCTGCCGATGCAGATCTATGTTACGACCGTGGACCTCGGCAATCCCTACATCACCCTCGAAAGCGCCGCTTCGCAGGACAGGCTGACGGGTTTTGAAACGACGAGCAGTCTGTCTCAGCGGACCTCGACGGAGAACCACCAGGCCGTCTGCGGCGTGAACGGCGATTTTTACGATACGGGCAACGGCGTGCCGCTGAGTCCCTGCGTGGTGAACGGCGAATTCACGCACACGCCCTTCGTCTATCGCAACGGTTTTGCCTGCCGTGAAGACGGCAAGGGCGTGATCCTGAATCCCGTCTTCACGGGGACCCTGATCTCGCCGAATGATAACGCGCACTATGACATCGCGAATGTCAATCTGAGCCGCGGGACAAATGAGATCTGCCTGTACAACGATTTTTACGGAAGCTCGACCAAAACCGGCGGCGACGGCACCGAATGCCTGATCTTGCCGCTGACGCGCTGGGTCGTGAACGATACGGTTCTCTGCCTTGTAGAAGCCTGCGATACGATATCGAACAACCGGACCATCCCCGCGAATAAAAGCGTCCTGTCCGGAGAAGGGGCGGGAGCCTCTTTTCTCCGAAGCTATGCCCGGGAGGGAGATACTCTGAAGATCGTCCAGAGCTTTCCCAGCGATGTAAAACGGATCACCCAGTTCATGGGCGGCGCCTGTAAAATGATGGCTGACGGCGTGAACGTGGCGGAGGAATCCGGCATCGCCGAACGGGTCTGGTCGGATTATCTGACCGGGCGGAATCCGCGCACGGTCATCGGGTTCAACGGCGATTCCACGCTTATCTACTTTGTGGTCGTCGACGGCCGCCAGGCCGGGTTCAGCATTGGCATGGGCATGCATGAACTGGTGGAGTTCATGTCGGCGATCGGCGTTAAGAACGCCGTTAACCTGGACGGAGGAGGCTCCTCGGCCATGATCGTCCGGGGCGCCTGCGTGAACAGCCCCTCGGACGGGGGCGAACGTGCGGTGGCGAATTCCGTGCTCTGCTATTCTTCCGCACCGACGGGCAGCCTGACCTATCTGCAGTTCAAACAGGACAGTCTGGCGGTCTGCAAGAACCGATCGGTCACGACGAACCTGACGGGCTGGGATCAGTACTATCATCCCCGCGTGATCGCCGACTGGGGCGAGATCGGCGTTGAGTACGATACCGCCTACGGAAGCTATAGCGAAGATGTGTTCAGCGCCGGTAAGCTCGACGGGGACCTTCAGCTGAACGTAACGTACGGGCTTGAATCGGACTCAATGAAAATTCATATTATCGAGGTAACGGACCTTGACATCTATCCGAAGCTTCTGACCATGGATTCCACCAGCACCTATCTGTTCAGCATGAAGGGCTCGCTGGAGGGGAGTCCGCTTCAGAGCCTGCGGAACGACATTTTTGACTTCAACGTCCTGGACGAATCGATCGGGAGCATCGGTCCCGACGGCCGTTTCAAGGGGAAAGCCGAAGGCGAGACCTTTGTGGTCGTCAGTTACGGGGACGAGACCGACACGGCCGTGGTGCGGGTCGAGATCGGTGAAGGCGAGGTATCGGTGGACGAGCTGGAAACGGCGGAAGGCTGGACGATGACCGCGGACGCCTACATCGACCTGACGCAGACGAGCATCGGACTGGCGGACCGGATCGCCGGGACCGGGACGAAGGCGCTTCAGCTGAACTACGCGCATACGGGAAGCGAAGACGGGAACATCTATCTTGAGATGGCGCCGGTGGACATTTACGGCGTTCCGGAGATCATGATGGTCGACATTTTATCCGACAGCGTAAAGCACTGGGTGTACATCATGCTCGAGGACGCCGAGGGGAAGGACTATGAGGTAAAGACCCCGTCCTCGCTGGGCTACAACGACGATTACCGGACGCAGTTCATGCTCATGTCCGGGATGCTGCCGACGGACGGCGCTCAGATGTACCCGATCAAGGTGAAGGGCATCCGCTTCCGCATCGACGACAAGGCCACCAGCGGGACGCTTTATGTGGACCGGATCCGGGTCAGCTACCCGAACTGGACCTCGATCGAACGGGAAGAGCGCGGGGAAGTGCCGGCGCATTTCAGCCTGAAGCAGAACTACCCGAACCCCTTCAATCCCGAGACCGTGATCGGCTACGACCTGAACAGCGACGGGAATGTCTCCGTGGACGTCTACAACATCCTGGGGAAACATGTCCGGAACCTGCACAGCGGGTATCAGACGGCGGGCAGCTACAATCTGCGCTTCCATGCCGGGGACCTGCCGGCGGGCATCTACTACTATCGCCTGACGAACGGCTCGCAGATCGAAACCAAAAAAATGGTGCTGATCAAATAGGAAATCCTTCTAACATGGCGGAACAACATCCGGTATCACCGCGCGTCCATTTGACCTTCCCCCATTTTTCAATTTCTTTAGATTACATTATTTGCGAGTCAATGCGTAATACGGGATTGATCGAAAAAATATTTGATACCATAAATTAAATTGTAAATTATCATGTAAATGGATTAATAATATTCAAAGGAAAAAAATGAAAAATAGAATTCTTATTCTCGTTTTGCTGATGCTCGTCAGCTCATTTGTATTTGCGGAAAATTATAGGCTCGTTAAACATTATCAGATCGGTCCGGGTGCATATTATTCGTATTATGAAGTTCCCAGTCGTCCCTGGACCATTCATGTGACCGAGATCGATCTAAGCAATCCATTTTTGAAGATTGAAACTGTAAAGGCTAAAGACAAATTATATGGTTTTGAAGGCGTATCAAGCATGAGTAAAAGAAATGATACGGAGGGTCACCGGGTAGTTATGGCAACCAACGGAGATTTTTATAATACCTCAACCGGTGAACCAAGTAATAATCAGATCTGCAACGGTGAATTTGTAAAAGGGTATTCCACATGGGGTACGGCGTTCACTTATAGTGAGGGCGGTATTCCGGATTTTTGCATCGTACAATTTTCAGGTAAGGTTATTTCAAAAAATGGTAGCGGCCATGATGTTGTTTATCCTCTTAAAGCAGTAAACAGGCCAAGATCAACGAACGATTTGGTGATCTATAATAATTTTTACGGTACAAACACCGGTACAAGTGTGGGTGGCTTTGAATGCCTTGTAAGCGCAATGAGTGATTGGCTTGTAAATGATACGGTTGTTGCGCTTATTGAAACGTGCGATAGTATCGCCAACAGATCCATTCCCGAGGGTAAATTCGTACTTTCAGGTCTAGGGGGTGCAAAAGAATTCTTGCAACAAAATTGTTTACCCGGGGACACAATTAGAATTATACAAAAAATAGCAGATTCTCCCAAAAGATTGACTCAGTTAATCGGTGGTGGGGCCTGGTTTCTTAAAGACGGAGTGGATATGATCTCTCCGGATGATGTCGTTCGACATCCAAGGACCGGCATAGGTTTTTCGGCTGATTCAACAAAATTATTTTTAATGGTTGTAGATGGCCGTTCAACGCAGAGTATTGGAATGGATTATCACCAAATGGGCGATTTCTTAACCTTTATGGGTGCAGCACATGGCTTGAATCTTGACGGGGGTGGTTCATCCACCATGGTGGTTAGAAACAGTATCGTCAATACTCCGTCAGATGGTGGTGAAAGATCAGTTTCAAATTCTGTTCATTGCATTTCAAGTGCTCCCAATGGGGTGTTTACTCACGTACAGGCAGCTCGGGACAGCATTGCAGTTTATAAAAACAAAAGTGTAGATCTTGAATTTAGCGGCTGGGATGAGTATTACAACCCCACAGGGAATCTGAATTGGAGCCAATTGATCATTCATTATGATAATCGTTTGGGAAGCTTTGATTCCAATATATTTACCGCCAATGATGTGAATGGTGACACCTATTTTAAAGCCGATTACAACGGAGATTCTGATTCTGTTTTAGTCCATATCATAGAACTGAACGATCTTTCAGTTTATCCCGATACGTTAACAATTGATTCCGTTACCAGTATTGAATATGTTGTATCTGCAAGGAATGAAGCCGGAAGCACACAAATTTACAAAAATGATCTATTTGAGTTCACCGTTCTTGATCCGCATATTGCTGAGATCAATGAAGAGGGTGTGATCATAGGAAAAGAAAATGGCGAAACGGATGTCATTGTCGCCTATGGTGAAGAAACAGATACAGTTCATGTATTTATACAAATTGGTTCGGGTGAAAGTGTTGTTGATGAAATTGAAAGTACCGAAGGCTGGACGATGACCGCGGACGCCTACATCGACCTGACGCAGACGAGCATCGGACTGGCGGACCGGATCGCCGGGACCGGGACGAAGGCGCTTCAGCTGAACTACGCGCATACGGGAAGCGAAGACGGGAACATCTATCTTGAGATGGCGCCGGTGGACATTTACGGCGTTCCGGAGATCATGATGGTCGACATTTTATCCGACAGCGTAAAGCACTGGGTGTACATCATGCTCGAGGACGCCGAGGGGAAGGACTATGAGGTAAAGACCCCGTCCTCGCTGGGCTACAACGACGATTACCGGACGCAGTTCATGCTCATGTCCGGGATGCTGCCGACGGACGGCGCTCAGATGTACCCGATCAAGGTGAAGGGCATCCGCTTCCGCATCGACGACAAGGCCACCAGCGGGACGCTTTATGTGGACCGGATCCGGGTCAGCTACCCGAACTGGACCTCGATCGAACGGGAAGAGCGCGGGGAAGTGCCGGCGCATTTCAGCCTGAAGCAGAACTACCCGAACCCCTTCAATCCCGAGACCGTGATCGGCTACGACCTGAACAGCGACGGGAATGTCTCCGTGGACGTCTACAACATCCTGGGGAAACATGTCCGGAACCTGCACAGCGGGTATCAGACGGCGGGCAGCTACAATCTGCGCTTCCATGCCGGGGACCTGCCGGCGGGCATCTACTACTATCGCCTGACGAACGGCTCGCAGATCGAAACCAAAAAAATGGTGCTGATCAAATAGCACCGGGATCTAATTCCTCCTGAGTGAAAAGGTGCGTTCGAATTAAAAAATACAGTCGATATAATTATTTGAATTGTGCCAGAATTTGTTAAATTTGGAGGTGTTTAATTAAATAATGAGCGAGGGCAGTATGAAGAAATTGATCATGACGTTTGCGCTGTGTGCAGGCGCCGTCCTTATGTTCGCGCAGGACGGTTTCAGAATAACGAAAGCCTACCATATGGGTCCGGGCTGCTATTTTACGGAATACCGGCACGGAAAACCCTGGGTCGTGTATGTCGTCGATATCGACCTGACGAATCCATATATCAACATTGAAACGGCGAAAGGCGGAAACCGCCTGCTTTCGCGTGACATTCCCAGCAACATGAGCGTTCAGAACACGTCGACCGGCCACCTGGTCGTCAGCGCCATCAACGGCGATTATTATCATACCAGCGGCACCTACCTGAACGCGCCCGTCAGTCCGCAAGTGATGAACGGCGAATACATCTGGGGGTTTCCGAGCAACCGTTC
>CALMFL010000153.1 GCA_937862595.1 uncultured Fidelibacterota bacterium | reverse complement strand
ATATCAACTGTCCTTTTTTAGGCGATACCAGCCTTTTTTATTTCGTTCAAGTAATTTTCTCCCAGTTCGTTGGCAGCTTCGGTCGTCGGGGCTTCGCTATACACGCGCAGAATGGGTTCGGTATTCGATTTGCGCAGGTGCACCCAGCGGTCGGGCCAGGTGATCTTGAGTCCGTCAACGGTGTTGCAGTCCTCCTGCGCGAATTTTTCCCTGAGTTTTGCCAGGATCGCGTCGGGATCGCTGCCGCCGATCGCGATCTTTTTCTTGCCCATTTTGTACTGCGGGAATTCCGCGTACTTTTCACTGAGCGGACGTTTGTCCGATGCGAGGAAATTCAGGACCAGCGCGGCGCCCACGAGGGAATCGCGGCCAAGGTGCGAATCGGGGGAGATGATCCCGCCGTTGCCTTCGCCGCCGATCACGGCATCGACCTCTTTCATTTTTTTCGCGACGTTGATCTCGCCGATCGCGGTGCGCAGGCAGACCGCGCCGTATTTTTCGGCGATGTTCGTGATGGCGAGCGTGGTCGAGAGATTGGTGACCACTTTGGGATCCGGGACCGGGCACTGGGACAGCACAGTCTCGGCCGCCATGACGAGGGTATATTCTTCGGAAAGATAATTGCCCTTTTCATCCGCGACCGCCAGCCGGTCCGCATCGGGATCGACCGCCAGGCCGAGGTCGGCCTTGTGCTTTATGACCGCGTCCAGCAGGTCGGTCAGGTTCTCGGGCAGGGGCTCGGGCGTATGCGGAAAATAGCCGTCGGGAACGCAGTTCACTTCGATGACCTCGCAGCCCAGAGCCTTCAGCATGGCGGGCAGGGCCAGCGATCCGCCGCCGTTCACGGCATCGATCACCACCTTGAACCGGCGTTTGCGGATGAGGCCGACGTTAAGGTAGGGGATCTGCAGCACGTTCTCCACATGCATTGTAACGGCATCGGTCTTTTGCGTATAACTTCCGAATTCCCCTGCGGCTTTGAACGTCCAGCTTGCAGCTTTTTTATTGGCCAGGACCGCCGCGACCTGCTCCGCGTCGAGAAAGAGTCCGGTTTTGTCGATGAATTTGATCCCATTCCAGGGAAAAGGATTGTGGCTGGCCGTAATGGCGATCCCGCCCTGCGCCTGCATCAATTCCGTCAGCAGCTGCACGGTGGGGGTGGGGACGATCCCGATATCGATGACATCCAGTCCCATCCATTGAAGGGTCCGGGCGAAAATATCCGCAATGGTCTTGCCGGAAACCCGGGAGTCGCGGCCGAGGACAACGGTGCCCTTCGCGACCCACTGTCCGAAGGCGGACGCATAGTTCACGACATCCGCCGGTTTCAAGCTGTCGCCGATCGTCGCGCGGATCCCTGATATCGATTCGATGAGCATGGTCTCTCCATGATTACGCGTTAAGTGCACATGGCGAAAGATAGGGAAATTTGCGGGATATCGGAATAAAAAAAGAGGGAGACCTTAGGGGCCGCACGCAGGGGAAGGTGAGAGGGGACGGGGCGGAAAAAGAAATAAAGGTTTTCAAAATAAAAAACATTATATTTCAACATGTCATCATCATGATCAGCGGAAAGAACCTTCTTTTCCGCCATTCATTAACCCTGATTTGATCGGAGATTTGAAATGAAAAAGAACGCAAAAAAAACCCTTGTCGGTCTGGGAGCGCTCGGCGTGCTTTTGGGCGGATTCATCGGCTTCCTGTCACGCCCGGCATCGCCCATCGCGGGACGCGTATCGCTCCTCGACGCCCTGACCCGCGGGGCATCCCTTGAAGGCGTGAACCAGGTGATGATCAATCTGGCGGAACGCTCGTTTGACATCATGCTGATCGGCGCCCTCATCGGCCTGGCCGTCGGAGTGGTTCTGGGATACCTTCTGGAACGTTAGGCGATCCTCGCCGAAACTGCCGGCATATCCGGGATTCTGTTCTGAATTCTGTTATGAAGGGGTATTTGAACGATGAGAACATCACATGTAAGATTCGCGGTGCTGATACTTGCGGGTATCGGCATCTTTCATTCATGCTGCAAGGAGGCGGATGTGTTCAACGCGGAAGAAGAAAAAATACAGGCGGAACGTGCCATCCGGAACAGCATCGGATGGGCCAAAGACAAAGACCTGGCCCTGCTGTATGGCACGATCGCGAACGATGCGGACTATACGGAAGTCAGTCCGGAAGGCCGTGTCACGAAAGGCTTTGAGGAATTCAAACAGAACGAAGCCTTCTGGATGCATCCGGATTTCAAGGCCGTCCGCTACGAGATCCGGGATTTGCGCCTCACCCTCTCCGAAAGCGGGACCGTCGCCTGGTTCTACTGCGTTCTGGACGATATCAACGAGTGGAAGGGACAGCCCTGCAGCTGGGAGAACGTCCGCTGGACCGGCGTGCTTGAAAAACGCAAGGGACAATGGCGGATGGTGCAGGGACATTTTTCCTATGCGGTGAAATAAGGTTTCACAAAGGCACGAACGGCACAACGGCACGAAGAAGATTATTTTGCTTTTCAGAGTCTTTGGATTCCCCGCCGATTTCTTCAGTTGAGATTAAAAAACCTCACATGTTGAAGGCAATTGTCAATTGTC
>CALMFL010000152.1 GCA_937862595.1 uncultured Fidelibacterota bacterium | reverse complement strand
ATAATATCATCGGAACGAAGGCCGGTGAGACGGAAGAGGCGTGCGTTCCGCGGGAAGGGGCTAGGGTTTGTCATAAATTCGGATCTCCAGGCGTTTTTCAAGTCCCGTTTCGACGATCTTCTGCAAGGTGGCGAGTTCCAGGTCCGAACGGTTGTTCTCGATCCGCGAGATGTAGGTGCGGGTGGTTCCGCTTTTGCGGGCAAGTTCCTCCTGCGTGAATCCCGAAGCCATCCGGGCGTTGCGGATCAGGGTCCCGATTTGGGATGAGTCCGGGAGCCGGTCGGGAATGCTGAAGGCGTACAAAACATCGGCGCCGATCTCAAAAGGGACCCGCCGCTTTTCGCCGTTCTTCAGGGTGATGTATTGTTTGACATTCGGCCAGGAAAGTGTGGCGTTACGGAGTTCCGCCCGGGCGATCTCTTCGTCACGGTGAAGGATGGCGGCAGGAGCGCTTTCCGCTATCCCGATATGCTCCAGGATCCGAGGCACATCCACGGTCCGCGACTCGCCGTTGTTGAACACCAGCGAGATCCCGGATCCCCGGATTTCCCGGATCTTTAAGACCCTCGGTATTTTTATTTTTCTTCTCATCGCAATTGCGGATTAAGTTCCCGGTATACGTTTTTAGCCCATCCGGCATTTTCCTTCAGCCAGTCCCGGATATGCCTCAGCTGTTTTGGCGGAAGATGACCGCCCAAAACCCTTCCTGTGTCAATTTCGATCAACGCTTCATGCTCCCGACAGCAGGCATGGATGTGCGGCGGAGGATGCTCTCCGTTATATACCCGTATACTGATCCCCTTAAAACGATCGATCGCCGGCATCGCGCTGTCATCTCCCGAAAGGTATCTAATTAGATACTGTATTGCAAGTTATTTCTATGAAATATACACCGTGATTGTAAGAAAAAAGGAGGACTTTCGCGGCCTTGCGCGGAAATGTGACGAAGATCACGTAAGACGTAAAACGTGAAACGTGAAATGCAATATGTGAGATTGCAGGGGCGAATAATTATTCGCGCGGATGGGATTCATATCACAGGATGACAGGGGCGAATCGCCATTCGCCCGGACGC
>CALMFL010000151.1 GCA_937862595.1 uncultured Fidelibacterota bacterium | reverse complement strand
CACGCCGAACAGAAAACCAAGAAAGGTACTGAAGCCCGAACGCAGTGCTTTTTCCGTACCGATGCCGGTACTCAATTCCCCGATAACGGCGCCGGCAAAGGGACCGAAAATAATGCCCCAGGGCGGAAAAATGAACAGGCCGGCCGCGAGCCCGATCACACTGCCCCATACGCCGCGCCGGCTTCCGCCGGACTGTCTGGCCGTCCATACGGGCAGGATATTGTCCATGACCGTCACCACGACCGTGATCGCGGCAAAAAGGATCAGGAAGCGCGGGGAAAAATCATATTTCGGAGAAAAATGGAGCAGGAGCAACCCGGCATAGCTCAGGGGCGGCCCGGGCAGGGCCGGCAGCAGACATCCCAGAAACCCCATGATCATGAAGATCAGACCCAGAATGATAAGTGCGACATCCATCACGTTCCTTTCCGCGTAACTTTTCTCCGGCAGGATATTACGTAAAATCCGCCGCGTTTACAAGCATTCCATGCCGTTTCCGGACTTTGCGTTTTGCGGCCGCCCGGCTTTCACCGCAGGCCAGCATCGCCAAATTGTCCATTTAACGATTGAAAACAAGCATTTTATATGCTAACTTAAATGTCCTTTATGTCCCGCTCACATTGAAGATAAAGGATCGATTTCACATACTAAACAAGAGAGAGGCAAATACAATGTTAAAACCCGGTGTCATTCCATCCGTAGAACCCCTGATCAGGGTCGGGATCGTACTTCCGCAGGATGAACAAAAAAAGATTACGACGTTTTTATCCAATATGTGCGATTATGAGATGGCGGTGGATACCCTCACGTTTTCAACCTGTGAAGTATCAAGTATTTTATTTACGATCGAGAACAATGCCATTGTTTTCAAGATCGACGGCAAAAGCTACGAAAAGGTCAATAAAGTGGTCTTCCGCCCCATGGTCGACGACGCCCATATCACGCTGGATCCCGTTATTTCGGGCAGGGAGTTCCACTGGCGGAAATATATCAGCGTAAAACTGCCCGGAACCGTGGAGATCAAGGTCTCGGACGGCAATCTGCTGGTGATCAACGAACTCTCGCTGGAATCCTATCTGATGTGCGTGGCAACCTCGGAAATGGGCGCCGCCTGCCCGGCGGCGCTGATCGAAGCGCAGACCGTGGTCGCCCGCTCCTGGATGCTGGCCAATGTGGAACAGAAACACATTGCGCTCGGGATCGACGTCTGCAACGACGACTGCTGCCAGCGCTACCAGGGATTGAACAACGTGACCGACGTCAGCAGAAAAGGAACGGAAACGACGCGCGGCATGGTCATTCTCTACGACGGAAAGATCTGTGACGCCCGCTACTCCAAATCCTGCGGCGGAAAAATGGAGACCTTTGAAAACCTCTGGGAGAACACCCCCCTGCCCTACATGCAGAATATTCCGGACATGCCGGAGGGTCATACCGTTCCGGACCTGACGATCGAAGAGAACGCCCGCGCCTGGATCCTCTCCAATCCCAAGGATGCTTTCTGCTCTTCCACGACGGTGCCGGAAAACAAACTGAAACACTATATCGGCGCCTGTGACGACGAGGGCGAATATTTCCGCTGGACGGTGGAGATCTCGAACGAGGAACTCTCCGCGAACCTGCGCGACAAACTGAAGCTTGATCTCAAGGAAGTGCTGGACCTTCAGACTCGCAAGCGTGCGGGGAGCGGCCGGCTGCTTGAGCTTGGCATCGTTTACCATGATTTTGAGGACAGGGTGCGCGAGACCGTGGTGATCAAAGATTATAATGCCCGGCTGGTGCTGCATCCGAAATTCCTCTTTTCATCCGCGGTCGTGATCGATAAGGTCGGGACCGGGGATATCCCCAAGCGTTTTATTTATCATGGCGCCGGATGGGGGCACGGATCGGGGCTCTGTCAGATCGGTGCGCTGGGAATGTCCCTGAAAGGCTATTCCACTCAGGAGATCCTGAGCCATTATTATCCGGGAAGCCGTTACAAAAAGATCTACAAATAAGTAAGGAAATCACCCATGAACGCAAACCAAAGCAAGAAAAAGAAAACAAGCCCCTGGAGCTGGATCCCGTCCCTCTACTTCGCTGAAGGAATTCCCTATACGGTCGTGATGGTCGTTTCCGTTGTGATGTATAAGATGCTCGGCATTTCAAATACCGACATCGCCCTTTACACCAGTCTGCTCTACCTGCCCTGGGTCCTTAAGCCCCTGTGGAGCCCCATCGTCGACAACCTGAAGACGAAACGCTGGTGGATCCTTGTCATGCAGTTCGTTCTGGGCATTCTCTTCGCATGCATCGCGCTGACCATCCCCACAAGCAATTTTTTCAGGATCAGCATCGCCTTCCTGTGGCTGATGGCTTTTACCTCGGCGACCCACGATATCGCCGCGGACGGATTTTATATGATCGGACTGAACGAAGGCGACCAGGCGCTGTTCAACGGCATCCGTTCGGCCTTCTACCGTGTGGCCATGCTCATGGGACAGGGTGTGTTCGTGATCCTTGTCAGTGTGCTGATCAATGCCTCCGGACTGGACAAAGTCTCTCTGGAGGTCAGCGCCGTCAACGACGGGGCCGGGATCATCCCGGTGGAAATGCAGAACCTTGAACAGGAACGTCCGGGCGACATGTACCTGATATACGCGCCCGAAAAACTCGATATTCCCCTTAAGCGCGTTGCCACCGTCTATGCGGATTCCCTGATCGCAGCGGCCCGGGCCTGGAACATTGCCCAGGGTCAGCCGGATCCCAACGCCGCGCAGATCGCCAAAGACAAGGCACGCAAAGAAAAGAACAAAGCGGTCCGGCCGAAACATTTCGAGAACTGGCTGCGGACAAGCTTTGGCGTAGAGGACCCCGTCGTCACCGACTATGCCGGGAACCTGGGCATTGTGTATTTCAGTCTGTCCAGACCGCCCGAGGCAGATAAGGTCGTGATCGTAACCTTTGGACAGGACAAGGGCGACAAAAGCATCAAGCTGGTCGAAGGCACCCGCTTCGAATTCACGACGGAGAACTGGAACAAGCCCGTCATGGCCGTGATCCAGCTGGATAAAAAACTGCAGACCCCGAGCCAGGCTTTCTTCGACGCGGAATCCGGGAATGTCCGGATGGCCTGGACCGTGCTGTTTTTCTGCCTTTCCGGCATGTTCTTCATTTTCTGGCTGGCGCATCGCCTGACGCTTCCGAAGGTGGAAGTGGACCGGGTCGAGAGATCCGCCCTTCAGGCAGTCAAGGACTTCTTCTCGACCTTCGGCTCCTTCTTCAAAAAAGACGGCATCGGCCTGGCGATCGTTTTCCTCTTGCTCTTCCGTCTGGGAGAATCGCAGCTGGTGAAACTTTCCGCGCCGTTCATGCTCGACACCCGCGAGATGGGCGGATTGGGACTGACGGCCGGACAGTACGGCCTGACCTACGGCACGATCGGGATCCTTTTCCTGACGCTCGGCGGGATCCTGGGCGGCATGGCGGTCGCAAAACACGGGTTGAAAAAATGGATCTGGTGGTTTGCGATCATGATCAACGTTCCGGATGCGGTCTATATCTTCCTTTCCTACGCCCAGCCGTCCAGCCTGTGGGTGATCATCCCCTCGGTGGCGTTTGAGACCTTCGGGTACGGCTTCGGCTTTACGGCTTACATGATGTTCATGATCTATATATCGCGCGGGGAATACAAAACCTCCCACTACGCGATCTGTACCGCTTTCATGGCGCTGGGCATGATGATCCCGGGTATGATGTCCGGATGGCTTCAGGAGATCATCGGCTACCAGCATTTCTTCATCTGGGTCGTGATCGCCACCATTCCGGGTTTCATCCTCCTGAAATTCCTCAAGATCGACCCGGAATTCGGCAGAAAAATAAAGGAAGCCGACTAAGCGGCATTTTGAGATCAGACATCGTAAAACGCGGCGTATCGATGATGCGCCGTTTTTTTTGGAACCGGAAAAACAAAAGGCCGGGGATCCCGTCGGACACCCCCTGAGTTAGGCGCGTAACTTCTTGACTCAGGGCAAATTATAGCTTATCTTCCCATGATGAAAATGACACGGTACATCCTGCTGGCCTGCCTCCTCCTCTGGAGCGCTTGTTCACGTCAGGAAAATATTAAAGGCGTGCACGTGGTCCTGCAGAAACCCGAGATCCGCCAGCGTTACGGCGGCGAAATGGGCGCACTGGCGGATGAGTTGAAGGAAGCCGGCGTGAACCTGGTCATTTCCCCGGTCATGGAGAACGGGACCGCCTACTACCCCTCGGACGTACTTCCCCAGCGCTGGGAATACGGGACGCAGCTTCTGGCTTTCCGGCACGAACTTCGGCGGCGGCATATCCGTTTTGCAGCCTATATTCCCGTCTTCAGGGATGCCTATACCTACCGGTCCCAGCCCAATCTGCGCGCCGTCAGCGAATACGGCAATCCGGCGGGGTCCGAGCCTCTGGCCGCCATCTGTCCCCGTGATCCCGAGTACCGCCGGTATAAACTCGCCGCCGTCAGGGAAGTCATGCTAATATTACAGCCGGATGCCGTTTATTTTAGCGACCTGGCCTTTCCGCTTGAGTCGCCCGATCCCTGCGATGAACATGCCGTGAACAATGCCCTTTCTTATTGCTTCTGTACAAACTGCCAGCAGACGTTCTCCGATTACGCCGGGATATCCCTCCCCCGTAACAGCAGTACGGTTGCCGAAACCGCCGCCTGGATCCTGGAAAATCATCCGGGCAAATGGGTTCAGTGGAAATCCGAGGTCATTACCTCTTTTATGGAGCAGGCGCATCATGCGATCCGCGAGATCAATCCCGATTGCCGCATCATGCTGTCCGTGCTTCCCTGGACCGAAGAACAATTCGATCACGGAAGGCGCCGGCTCAGCGGGCAGGACATTCAGACCCTCTCTCCCTTCCTGGATCATTTCGTACTGCATCCTGCCGGCCGTATCCCGAAGGAAACCCTGGATTCCATCCGCATCGAACTGGACCGGGAACTTGAAATATCGGGAGGCTGGACCGTCCCGTCCCTTGATCCGGGCTTACTGCCTGCGTCAGAAGGCAGTGAACGGGAGTTCCAGCGGAACCTGCAGTATTTTCGCAATCACATCATTGTTTCGGACTGGGGGTATCTCCTGAAGAACCGCCGTTATCTGAATATCTTTAAATCGGAGCCGATCTTATGAGCGCATCTTCCATGACGCATCAACTGTTAAAAACCGCCGCCGCCGCGGAAACGATACAGGCGGCAGACAGCCTGCGGATCTCGCCGGACCATGTGGTCCTTGATCCGCTGACCCTGAAAGAAACCGGTAAAGCGATGTCCGGGGATCACTGCGCCGTCAGCACGCTGATCATCAGCAACCATATGCCCCCGGCAGCACTGCCCGATCCCGAACAGGTCTCCGTTTTCCGGAAGCGCGGGGCAAAGTATTATCCCGCCGGCCGGACCGGCATGCCGGCCCTGGTCGCCGCCGAAGACGGATTCGCGCTTCCCGGGAGCATCCTGGTCACGACGGACAGGAATCTGGCGGAACTCGGCGTGCTGGGAACCCTGGTGCTCCGTACGGACCCCGAACAGGCCGGGAAACTGCTCGACACCGGCAGTCTGGACATTACGGTCCCGGACATCTTTACTCTTTTATTTCAGGGCAATCCCGGCGAATGGATCGGCGGGATCGATATCGCCCTTTATATTAAAAACTATTTCTCTCTTCCCGAAAACCCGGCTACCGTGATCGAGATCCACGGGGAAGGCCTGGCCAATCTGCCGCTTCACGAACGTTTCAATCTCGCCCGGATCCTGGCCGACTTCGGCCATGAACGCATCCTGTTCCAGGTCGATCC
>CALMFL010000150.1 GCA_937862595.1 uncultured Fidelibacterota bacterium | reverse complement strand
AAGCCCGAATTGCCGCGGCTGTTGATCGTGGTCACGTCCTGCAGCAGTTCCAGAATGGTTTCATAATCCTGCCGGGGCGCCTTCAGGATCGCCTCGACGGCGGGCTCGAGGGTCAGCAGCATGTTGACGCCGGTATCGCCGTCCGGTACGGGGAAAACGTTCAAATTGTCGATCGTATGATAATTCGCCTTGAAATAATCAAGGGCTCCCTCGAGGGAACTGATAAAGTGGTTTACATTCATTTCTGCCGTACGGTTATTTGGTTCCAATCACATATCCCATTTCAAAATAATCCGGCCCCAGATGCGGCATGTGCGCGAAGGTTGAATAATTGATCTCGACATAGAGGTCCCAGCCCGCTTCTTCCGCGGCTTCTTCCAGCTTGCCCTTCATGTAGCGGCATTCCTTGTCATGATCCAGGACATAGGACATGGCCACCGTCAGGGTTTTGCTGTCCTTCTCTTCCATCTGGGTCTTGATCGTGGCAAGAAAGCGGGCGCATGCCTGCTTGAAATTCCTTGCCTTGCCGATCGCCTTGATCACGCCGGAGGCGGGTTCGGACGAGAGGAGCGGAATGATCCCCATGGCGGTCGCCATGACCGCCTTTGCCAGTCCCACCCGGCCGCCGCGGTGGAGGTAGAACATATCGTACAGAACGCCCAGAACCCGGGTGTTCTCGCGGTTTTTCATCAGGATAGCGTAGCAGGTCTCGCGGTCCGCGGGCTTGAAGTCCACCTCGCGAAGCATGGCAAGGAGCTGAACGCCGACGCCGCTGACCAGGCTTTTCGTGTCAAAGACTTTCACGTCGTATTCGGGATGGTCCTGAAGCACCTTGTGAAGCGCATCGCGCGTGGCATGGGTGTTGTGCAGGGCCTGGGTGATCAGAAGGATCTCTTCGCCGCGGTAGGTTTCAAAGGCCTTGATGAACTGCTCTTCGGTCAGTCCGACCGTGGTGGCCTTGTTGTTCTTGTTCCGCATGAGTTCAATGAATTTCTCTTTTTCCTCACGCCAGTTGGGCATGTCCCAGGTTTGAGGATAGACCTCTCCGTTCATGAGGATGGGGTAGTCGATCAGGCCGAGATCAAGCTCTTTGATGCGATCGGGCTCAAGTTGACAGGTGTTGTCTATGATGATCTTCATGGTACTCCTCCCAGTTGCTTAAAGTATAATTAAAAATAATTCTCAAAACCATAATTATTCATTGAATGATCGCCGCGCCCGGGGCGGGGCGCAGCTGCCTTCCTTCCCCGTCCGTTCAGGTGCCGATCACATAGCCCATTTCATAGAAATCGGGGCCCATGTGCGGCAGAAGGGGGAAACTTGAATAATGGATCTCGATATGCAGCCGCCATCCCAGTTCGCCGGCGGTTTTCTCCAGAAGGTCCTTCATTTGCAGGCATTCGGCATCGTGCCCGTTGACATAGGCCATGTTCACGGTCAGCTGCGTGCTTTTCGCTTTTGCCATCTGCATTTTGATGTTCGCAAGAAAACGGGCGTTCGCCTGTTTGTAATTCCGCACTTTCCCCACGGCCTTGAGCACGCCGGACTGCGGGGTGGAGGACAGCATGGGATAAAGGCCCATGGCGGTTGCCAGGACGGCCTTGGCGAATCCGATGCGCCCGCTCCGGTTCAGATAGAAAAGATCATACAGGACCCCGACCACGTAGGCGTTGGGCCGGTTCTTTTCAAGCAGGGCGTAGCAGGCGTCGCGGTCAAGTCCTTTTTCCTTTGCCTCGAGCAGCATGGCCAGCGCCTGAGCGCCGACCCCGCTTGCCAGGATCTCGGTGTCGAAGACCCTGACGTCGAATTCGGGATGGTTTTCCATGACCTTGCGCAGGGTGTCCCGCGTCGCCCGGGTGTTGTTGTGCGACTGGGTGATCAGGAGCATCTTCTCGTTCTTGTAGCGGCTGAACGCTCCCAGCAATTCGTCTTCCGTAATGCCCGAGGTGGACGCCCGGTTGTTCTTGTTCCGGATCAGCTCGATGAAGGCGTCCTTTTCTTTCCGCCAGTCCGGCATATCCCAGCACTGGGGATAGATCTCTCCGTTCAGGTAAAGGGGATAATCGACAACGCCCAGATCGAGTTCTTTGATACGATCCGGTTCGAGCTGACACGTGGTGTCAATAATGATCTTCATGGTAATTCCTCCTATGCGTGAAAAAAATAGTCAATTTTTCAGGATAAAGCCATATAAATTTTTCGTGAGCGGGCGGACGGTTTTTTATATTGTCAATAAGCCGCATATCCGTTATTTTTAGACAAAACTGACGTGAAGATCTGCAAGCGAACAGGAGCCTTGAATGAAAAAATACGTCCCCTTATTGGCACTGATACTCTTCGGTTTCGGCTGTGCGCCGCAAAGCGAGAACAAGCTGGACCTGATCCCCGTACAGTCCGTATTCAGCGGGGACTCCGTGCGCATCGCCGTGCAGGACCTGTTCTACGCCCCGGATTACGACTCGCTTTCCGTTCCGGAACGGTCCTTGGGAAAGGTCCGCCTTGCGGGCGGCGCGGAAACCCTGACCCTGTATGCGGACAAGGACCTGTCCGGCTATACCTCCCTGAGGTTCTTCTTCGGGGGTTCGCCCTGCGACCTTCCCGTCCGCGTGATCCGGCGGCGCGACGTGCTGTTCCGCTATGCGCCGGAACCCGGCGTTTCGCGCGTCACCGTGTTCGGCAATTTCAATTTCTGGGACCGCAACGGGCTTCCGATGAAAAAGACCCCCGGCGGGCACTTCGAACTGACCGTTCCCTTCGAACCCGGGCAGTACGAGTATCTTTTCGCGGTTGACGGAAGGGAGATCCTGGACCCCGAAAACCCCGTGTCGGTCCCCAACGGGCTGGGCGGGTACAATTCCTCCCTGAAAGTCCTGCCGCCCTTCGAAGGGACCCGGCCCTTCATCACGCCGGAAAGCTATACGGCGGGCAAACGGCTTAAGCTGAATTTTCATCTCCTCTTCAACGACTATACGGGGGATTACGCCCGGAACGAGATCGTCGCCCTGCTGGACAACCGGCGCCTCCCGGCGTCCCGGATACGTCTCCGGAAACAACGGATCACGGTCACCCTTCCCGCCGCCCTGGCGGAAAAAAGCTCCCGGCTCCGCCTGGCCTGGAGCGGGTCTTCAACGAATTCCAACCTTGCGGAGGTCATCCTGGAGAACGGGCTTCCCGCCGGGAACGGCGGCGCCTTCAAATGGCAGGATGCGATCATTTATTCCCTGATGCCGGACCGTTTCCGGGACGGAGATCCCTCGAACAACGCCCCGATCCGGCATGCCGCGCTGGCCGACCGCGCCAATTTTAACGGGGGGGACCTTCAGGGCATCATCGAAAAACTGGACGAGGGCTATTTCAACGAACTGGGCGTCAACACGCTCTGGATCCTTCCCTTTATCAAAAACACGCCCAACCCGTACCGCGAAACACCCGAGCCGCACCGCATGTTCAGCGGCTACCACGGCTACTGGCCGGTCGCGAACCGGGAGGTGGACCCGCATTACGGGACCCTCGAAGACGCCGGAACGATGGTGAGCGTTGCACATCGGCGGGGCATCCGCATTCTGATGGACTTTGTCTCCAATCACGTGCACATGGAACACCCTTATTACCGCGATCACCCCGAATGGTTCGGAGACTACACCCTGCCGGACGGAAGAAAAAATCTGCGTCTTTTTGACGAGTACCGCCTGACGACCTGGTTCGAATCCTACCTTCCCAGCTTCGACTATCCCCGTTCGCCGGAGGCGGTCGACACGATGGTCAGCGATGCCGTTTGGTGGCTGAAGCACTACAAGGTCGATGGGTTCCGGCATGATGCGGTCAAGCACGTGCCGAATGCTTTCTGGCGCGCCCTGACACGCCGGATCCGGAGCGAGTTCCCCGGGAAGGACGTCTATCAGATCGGCGAGACCTTCGGCGACCATGCGCTGATCCACTCCTACGTCAACAACGGACAGCTTTCGGCGCAATTCAATTTCAATCTCTACTGGCCGGCCCGCTACGCCTTTGCCGTGGACGGCGCAGGCTTCGGGTCCCTGGCGGATGAAATGGACCGGGTGATCGATATTTACGGACAACTGCACCTGATGGCAAATCTGATGGACAGCCATGACCAGCCGCGCTATCCGGCATATCTCGAGGGGGATCTCGACTGGGGCGACAATGCCCAGGAAGTCGGCTGGCAGAAGCATATCACGGTGGACGACCCCCTTACCTACGACAAGGTCGGGACCTACATGACCTATCTCATGACGATCCCGGGCCCGCCGGTGATCTATTACGGGAACGAGATCGGCATGAGCGGTGCGGCCGATCCCGATAACCGCAGAATGATGTCCTGGAGCGCGACCCCGCGCCAGCAGGAGCTTCGGAAATACGTTTCACGCCTGACCGCGCTCCGGCAGGAGCATTCGGCGCTGCGCTACGGAGATTATATGACCCTGCAGGCGGATGACCGGGCCTATGCCTTCCTGCGTTCCGATTTTAACGGACGGCTGCTCACCCTGATCTACCGGGACAAGGCGCCGGGGCAGATCAGGATCTCGCTTCCCACCGAGTTCGGCACCCTGAGCCTGGAATGCCTGAATGGCGACCCTGTCGTGCGGCAAAATGCGGCCGAAACGGACGTCTTTACGGTCGAAACGGAACCGTACAGCGGATATGTGTTTAAGCTTGT
>CALMFL010000149.1 GCA_937862595.1 uncultured Fidelibacterota bacterium | reverse complement strand
CAGCAGGAGCTTGCGCCATTTGACCTTCTCCTTCCCCGCGGTGGTGAGGGTCTTGAGAAAAAAGTTCAGCCAGGTGAATTCCTGCGCGACCTGAAAGGGATTCATGATAACGCCCCGGACGGTCTCGGGCATGATAAGGTTCAGCAGAAAGCCGGCAAGCAACCCGAAAGCCAGGCGGGAAAAGGCGATCCCGACCCGTCCCATCTTCAGTTTCATCAGGATGCCGGTCTCAAGGATCAGGTTATGGGCGAATCCGGTGATAATGGCGATGATCGTGATCTCCCGGAAGCTCAGTTCGATCACGCTGGCCGCCGCCACGGCGGCAAAGAGATTGTTGACCCACGCCGCCAGCAGGACGAGGGCCGCTTCTCCCGGAAGCCCGAGGAGCTTCATGAGAGGTTCCAGATACGGCGCAATGAAATCGATAAAACCGATCTGATCGAGGACCGCCGTCAGGATCGAGACCGGAATGTAGATCTTGAGCAGCATCCAGGAAACCTTTAAACCTTGAATGCCCGCTTTACGCAGGACGTCCAGGGCGTTCTCGGGTATGAACTGCTTCTTAAAGTTAGGTGTTCTGGGTTCCCTCGTGTTCATGCGCAAAATTACATATAAAAAGAATTCAAATGCAAAGGTTTAAACATGCCGGGCAGGAATTTATCGTGCATGAAAGGGATAAATTCCCGGGAACGGGGCGCAGGCGCAGGCGCGCCTTTTCTATGTCATTCGTCACACTTTCAGGATAAATTTGCATTTTGTGGTATTTTATACATATATTTGCAAAAATTCGAGGAAGGACGCGCATGGCCGCACATTGCATCATTGTTGAATCTCCGTCAAAGGCAAAGACGATCAAAAAATATCTGGGTGACGACTACCATATCCTGGCAACGGTCGGCCATATCCGGGATCTTCCGAAAAAAGAGCTGGGCATCGATACCAAACATAATTTTGAACCGAAATACGTGGCGCTTTCCGGTAAGAGCGAGGTGATCCTGAATCTTAAAAAAGCGGTGAAGGGCTCCGAAAAGGTCTATATCGCGACCGACCCCGACCGCGAGGGAGAAGCCATCGCCTGGCATCTGGCGCATTTGCTCGGAATGAACATCGCGGATGTCAACCGCGTGTCCTTTCACGAGATCACGAAACATGCCGTTCAGGAAGCGCTGACGCATCCCGTCGGGATCAATGTCGAACTGGTGAACGCCCAGCAGGCCCGAAGGGTGCTGGACAGGCTGGTGGGCTTTGAACTTTCGCCGCTCTTGTGGAAAAAGATCAAACCCTCGCTTTCCGCGGGACGCGTGCAGTCCGTCGCGGTCCGGCTGATCGTGGACCGCGAGGAGGAGATCGAGGCCTTCGCCGTCGAATCCGCCTTCAAGGTGACCGCCCAATTCCTGGCGGAAGAAGGGAACGCGGCGGAGACCGTGAACGCCGAGCTGTCCAAACGCTTTAAAAAAGAAGACGATGTCAGAAGCTTCCTGGAAAGCTGCATCGGCGCCCGGTTCCGGGTTGACGATGTCGACAAGAAACAAGCGAAAAAGCAGGCGCCGGCGCCGTTCACGACCTCGACCTTGCAGCAGGAAGCCGGACGGAAACTGCATTTCTCGGTAACCCAGACCATGATGCTGGCGCAAAAATTGTATGAAGCCGGGCACATCACCTACATGCGAACCGATTCGCTCAACCTCTCGAACCTGGCGCTTGCGATGATCAAAACACAGGTAAGCGGCATGTTCGGGGAGGAATACGCCCATCCGCGCAAATTCAAGACCAAGACCAAAGGGGCGCAGGAGGCGCATGAAGCCATCCGCCCCACGGACATGAGCCGGCAGGAAGAGGGCGAGAACAAGAACCTTCGCAGTCTCTACCGCCTGATCTGGAAGCGCACCATGGCGTCCCAGATGGCCGCCGCCGATGTGGAACGCACGACGGTCCGCATTGTCAACGATAAGAACGACGAGCGTCTGGAGGCAAAAGGCGAGGTGGTGACCTTCCCCGGTTTCTTGAAAGTCTATCAAAGCGACGACGAAACCGAGAACATGCTTCCGGCGCTGAAACCCGGCGATCCGCTCCGCCTGTGCGAAATGGACGCAACGGAAAAATACACCCAGCCGCCGGCACGCTATTCCGAGCCCATGCTCGTCAAGAAGATGGAAGAACTCGGCATCGGCCGGCCCTCCACCTACGCCCCGACGATCTCCACGATCCAGAACCGCGGGTATGTGGTCAAGGAAGACCGGCCGGGAGAGGACCGCGATTACCGTCAGTTCACCCTAAAGGACGGAACGATCGTTCGCGAGATCAAGACCGAAAAAGCGAATGCGGTCAAATCCAAGCTGTTCCCGACCGACATCGGGCGCGTGGTGAACCGTTTCCTGATCAATTTCTTCGACGATATCGTGAATTATAATTTTACCGCCCGGATCGAGGAGGATTTCGACAAGATCGCAGAGGGACAGATGGAATGGCACGCCATGATCCGTGAGTTCTACGATCCCTTCCACGCCCGCATTGAGGAAGCGCTGGATAAAAAGAATGAAACCTTCAAGGGGGAACGCCTGCTCGGAAGCGATCCCGTAACGGGGAAGAACGTCTATGTCAAGATCGGCCGCTTCGGCCCGATGGTCCAGCTGGGCGAATCAAAGACCGAGGAAAAACCCAAATTTGCCAGTCTGCTGAACGGCCAGCGCCTGGACAGCCTGACGCTCAACGAGGCGCTGGACCTTTTATCCTTTCCCAAAGTGATCGGCGAGTACCAGGGCGAAAGCATGGTGGTTTCCTTCGGGAAATTCGGCCCCTACGTAAAGCACGGCGGAAAATTCTATTCTCTTCCCAAAAGCGGCGATCCCGCCGCACTGACCGCGGAGCAAGCGATCGAACTGATCGAAACCGGGCGAGACAAACAACGCAACAAGACCATTCATGATTTCGGAAAAGAGAAGATCCGGGTCCTGAACGGCCGTTACGGTCCGTATATCGCCGCCGGCGGCAAGAATTTCAAGATCCCGAAAGGAACGGATCCCCAATCCCTGACGCCGGAACAATGCCGGGAGATCATGGAGAAAAGCAAAAAGACAAAAGCTAAAAGCAAAAAGTAGAAGAGGAAGAAGAGGAGAGGGGGAGAGAAGGAGAAGAGGAGAAAAGGAGAGGTGGAGAAAAGGAGAAGTGGAGAGCAAATCATCAACCTCTCCTACGCCAAGGCTTCGGAGAGCATGCCATCAACCTATCCCGTCTTCGACCCGATCCCGAAAAGTCGGGACGGGTCTACGCCGTGGCAGGCAACTCATCAACTCATCAACTCATCAATCCATAAACCCATAAACCTATAAACCCATCAACAACATAAAAGAGAAATAACATGTCCGTAAAACCGATGTCCTACCCCCTGATGGAAAAACTGGTCGCCCTGTCCCGGCGGCGCGGATTCCTGTTCAAAAGCAGCGAGATCTACGACGGGATCAATGCGGTCTACGATTACGGCCCCATGGGCGTTGAACTGAAGCGCAACATAAAAAATCTCTGGTGGCAGGACATGATCACCTCCCGCGAAGACGTCCTGGGAATGGATACGGCCATCCTGATGCATCCCCGCGTCTGGGAAGCGTCCGGTCACGTGCAGAATTTTCACGACCCCATGACCGAGTGCAAAAAATGCAAACGCCGTTACCGGGTGGACCACCTTCCGGAAAACACCGCGGTCTGTCCGGAATGCGGCGGCGAACTGGCCGAGCCCAAACAGTTCAACCTGATGTTCAAGACCCGGCTCGGTTCGACCGATGAAGGCGCCATGGATGTCTACCTGCGTCCCGAGACCGCGCAGGGGATCTTTGTCAATTTCGACAATGTCGTTTCCTCGAACCGCGTCAAGCTGCCCTTCGGCATCGGCCAGCTGGGCAAGGCTTTCCGGAATGAGATCACGACGGGGAATTTTATTTTCCGGACCCGGGAATTCGAGCAGATGGAGATGGAATTCTTCATCCGGCCGGGCGAAAACGCCCAGTGGCTGGAATACTGGTCTCAGGAACGGCTGAAATGGTTTGTTTCCCTGGGCATCGCCCCGGAGAAATTGCGACTGCGGCCGCACGGAAAAGATGAGCTCGCGCATTATTCCAGCGCCTGCTACGACGTGGAATATGAATTCCCCTACGGTTTCTCCGAGATCGAGGGAATTGCGGACCGCGGGACCTATGACATGACCCAGCATATCGAGTTCAGCAGAAAAAATCTGCATTATATCGATCAGGACCAGCGCGGCGAAAAGATCGTGCCTGCCGTGATCGAGACCTCGGCCGGCGTCGACCGCACGGTCCTTACGGTCATGGCGGACGCATTCTGGGAAGATGAAACCAACGACCGCATCGTCATGCGCTTCGCTCCCAAGGTCGCTCCCTTCAAGGCGGCGGTCTTTCCGCTCTTTAAAAAAGAGGGCATGCCCGACGTCGCGCGCCGGCTGTATGAGGATCTCCGCAAGCATGTCGCGACCGTCTATGACGACGGCGGATCCATCGGAAAACGCTACCGGCGCCAGGATGAGATCGGCACGCCCTTCTGCCTGACCGTGGACCATGAATCCCTGAACGACCATGCCGTCACCCTTCGTGACCGCGATTCGCTTGAACAGGTCAGACTACGTATTTTATCCGATAGTTGATTGATTTCATTCATGTTCATTTGCCAC